>JABMQA010000999.1 GCA_013203545.1 Bacteroidota bacterium | reverse complement strand
GCGCTGCAACACCACCCTCCAATGCTGCTATTCTTTTCTCGAAGACATCTGTTGTTGGATTTTGGAGCCGGGTATAGATATTCCCGAATTCCTCCAGGTTGAACAGTCGTGCCCCATGCTCCGAATTTTTGAAAACATAGGATGTGGTTTGATAAATGGGGACTGCCCTCGAAAGGGTATCCTGATCAGGCTCATGACCCGCATGAACCTGCAGTGTTTCAAAATGAAGATGTTGTTTCATATTTCTGTTGATTTAGTTGTTGATTTGATTCGAAAAGTTTTTTGTGAATGTTTCTGATGGCCGCATCCTGCTGTTTATTTTGTGGCTGATCAGGATTCCGTTAATCAGCACAGCATTGAGCCGCTCTCCGAAACTCAGCACCTGATCGTATAAAAAATCCGGTACCTCTCCGATTGCCTGAACACTGTACAGAATTCTGCTGAACCTATCAGTGAGATCATCCAGTTCATCCAATGTTTTTTGCCGGTAACGCTCATCGGAAATGTTTGTATTCACCAATTTTATGTTGAGTTGGTTCAACCGGCGAAAAAATTCCGGAATAGCACGGTCATCTTCATGGAGTTTATCAAGGGTTTGGATGATCTTATTTGTAATGCCATAAAATGCAGACACAACAACTACCAGGGGACGATGATACAATTTAATGATTTTAATTAGACGATGATAATCCTTGCCGGTTTTAAGGTTAGACCCACCGAATTTTACTACGATCTTTTTCGACATATTTTAATTGTTTAATGGGTTTTTATATGGAAATGATTGGATTTTTCCATTATAATCCGGGAAAACAGTGTACTATGGGCACAGCGGGTTCCGGAAAAATATGAAAACGAAAAGCCGGAAATACAGGGTTAGCCCTGCATTCGCATGGACATAGAATTGATTTGGGAAATTTTATTTGGTGGGAATGTAGGAAAAAGGGTGATGTGGATGAATTTGGAATATTCCCGGATCTTATTGCTTGCTTTTAGCTCAATCGTGGGAAATGGATTTGTGAAGGGAAAGAAAAAATGGTTTTTAATTTGCAGACTGGTTGTACGGAAAATCTCTCGTGTGAGGGATGCCATCCCTCTATACAGTTTTTGCAATATGCCCGTAATTATCTTATTAGGGATGGCATCCCTAAAGAACAAAACGATAATACCCACCAATAAAAAGGTAAAACTGTAAATCTCTGTGTAAACTAAAATTTTCATGATTTTCCGTGTTTAGTTTATAATTTCCCCGCTTCATGCGGAGTTAGGTATTAGCACCTTGCATTTTTTTTGGCAGGTTGCTAGAGCTTCACAGAGCCTAATCTCTCCACTCTTCTGTATAAATCAAACACGTTTCAAAGGAAAGCGCATTCGATCTTGCGCTGCAAAGATAGAAGAAAAAGTTTTCATAAAACCAATAAATGTTTTGACTAATTTTGGAAATTATGAATAAATGGTTTTCACAACGGTTTTTTTTAATGATATTTCTGTTTTTAACCGGTAAGTGCTTATTGCCTCAAACTGAATTATATCGTGCTAAAGATATCAGCCAGCCTGTCTTCTTTTATAAGACCTCACCACTCAGGGATATGCCTGTTGTGAAACCTGTTCCTGATGAGAATGATGAGACCGGTGAGGTGCACAACCTCAATTCTGTACCCTGGGCAGCAGAAAAGATATCAGCATCAAACCCACTTTTCGATCTCAAATTGCAAAGCCTGATGGGTATCCAAAACAGAGGTGGAATTAATACGCATTTTGAGGGTGTTGGGAATCTGCAATACAAATTACCGCCGGATACAGAGGGTGACGTTGGGCCAGATCATTATGTACAAATGGTTAATATGTCGTTTGCTGTTTTTGATAAATCCGGAAATATACTTTACGGTCCGGCCTCCAACCTTTCTTTATGGCAGCAGGCGCCGGAACCGTGGTCGGGATTTAGTAACGGTGACCCCATTGTATTGTACGACCAGGAAGCCGACCGCTGGCTGGTAAGTGAGCTTTCATTTCCCTACCATCCTTACAGTCCTCATTACATTAAGATTGCCATTTCAGAAACCGGGGACCCAACAGGATCATGGTATCTGTACGGGTTTGAATATGATTATTTTTGCGACTACCCAAAACTTGGCATTTGGAACGATGGTTATTATCTCACCACCAATAACAATTATTGGGTAAATAACCAATGGGATTTTCACGCTGTGGGGGTTTCAGTTTTTGAACGCGACAGCATGTTGGTCGGATCACCCGACGCAAGGCGCATATTTTTTGATTTTTATCCCAACCAGCAAATGTGGAGCGTGCTACCTGCTGATTTTGACGGGACCCCTCCACCGGAAGGAACTCCAGAGTACCTGGCATGCCTTAAGGAGGGTACACCCGACAGGATTTTTATTTACAAGGTTGAAACCGATTGGCAGAATGTGAATAACGCTGCTCTACTCTGGGAATGCACCCTGCTTCCCGAGCCATTTTCAGGTAGTTTACCCGATGGAATCAGTCAACCCGAAGGAGCGCCTTACTTAGCCCCCATGTCCAACAGGCTTCTCTACCGGCTCCAATACAGGAATTTCGGCAACTATAGCTGTATGGTTACCAATCATACGGTAAACCGGGGGGATGACGTTGCAGGGATCCGTTGGTATGAATTCAGGGATGACGGGTCCGGATGGGAAATCCAGCAGCAGGGAACATATTCACCCGATGATACCCACCGCTGGATGGGCTCTATCGCTATGGATGGTTACGGGAATATGGCATTGGGTTATTCAGCGTCAGGTAGCCATGTTTACCCATCTATTCGCTATACAGGGCGGACGGTTGATGCGGCACCGGGAATGATGAACCTTGCCGAACAGGTGATCAAAGAGGGATCAGGTGTGCAACTGAATCCAAATCACAGGTGGGGCGATTACAGCAGCATGTCGGTTGATCCTACCGACCAAACCACCTTCTGGTACACACAGCAATATTACAAAGTAACCGGCGACCGAAGCTGGCAAACACAAATTGCATCGTTGCATATCAACGACTATTTGCAGGTAAGTGTGACTTCCGGAGCAGATACAATTTGTGTTGGTGATAGTGTTCAGCTTTTTGCCAATGTTATGGGAGGATCCGGAAAAAACAGCTTTCGCTGGACGTCTGATCCACCGGGATTTCATTCAACAAAACAAAATCCGTTTGTTTCCCCGGAAAATTCTTCAACCTACTCATGCCTGGTGAATGATGGAATAAATGCCATATCAGGGCAAACCAACATTATGATGGTGTATTTTTCCCTGTCACTGCCCGATTCAATGGCGGTGTATCCATCACAGGAGTATGCAGTGCCTGTTATATTGAAAAATCCGGCCGGTCATGATATAGAAACCCTGAGCATGTTATTTTCGTATGATGATCAAATCATTGGTCTTACCGGGGCCTCCCTTGCAGGAGGGATTTTGGATAATAACATTTATATCCTGCAGTTGGACAACAGTATTCCGGGTCAGGCCGGCGTATCGATAAACGCTGCCGGATTGATGCGTAATCAAAGCGGGGTTATCTGTCACCTGTTCTTCACCGGGATAGGGTTACCCGATGAATGCGGACCTGTATATCTTGAAAATGCTGCATTAAATGATTCAATTTGTAAAGTGGATGCTGCGGAAATTTGTGTGTATAATTGTGACAATCCTTACTTTCTTGAAATTTCACTGGATGCCGGTTGGAATGGGATTTCATCCTGGCTGGCCCCCGTGGACCCGGATATGATATCGGTATTGGATCCGGTGCAACAACAGTTGATCTTTATCAATAATTTTTCGGGCTATTATTGGCCGGAGGGAGGTATCAATACGTTGCAGAATTGGAATTACAAGGCAGGATTCTTTATAAAAGCCTCAGATGACGCTACGCTTACCATTTCGGGATGTTATCCACAGGATAATTCGATACTGCTGTTTGAGGGATGGAACCTGTTTCCGGTATTATCCGAAAATGAGGTTGCAATTGTTGACTTGTTTTCAAACCATCTTGAAAAAGTGGAAATGATCAGAGAAGCTATCGGGGAAAAAATATACTGGCCTGAAAAGGGTATCTTCTCTTTGCTACTTCTTGAACCAGGAGGTGCCTACCTGGTAGATATGAAGGGTGAATGTATGATCCGTTTTTAAAAACAGCTGGATTAAAATGAAACGATATCTGATCATATTCGAAAAAAATGAGCTCGGGCATTATGGGGCCTACGTACTAGATCTCCCTGGCTGTGTATCATTTGGGGATACTTTAGATGAAGCAAAGCTAAATATCACCGAAGCCATAGCATTTCATATCGAAGGATTAAAAATTGAAAATCTTCCGATTCCCGAAGCCAATTCCACTGCAAGTATGCTTCAGGTTGCTGTTTAAGGAACTTTGATATAAGGCAATCCCATCCTAAAAAACATCCCGCTTAATATGGCAATATGGTGTTCCACCAGTTTTCTGATAATAATCCTGGTGGTATTTTTCGGCGTTGTAAAATTCGCTGTCTTTCTCCAATTTGGTAGCAACTTTGTAACCTTTATCTTCAAGGATCTTTACCAGTTTCTCCGCGATTTCTTTTTGTTGATCATCCGTGTAGAAGATTACCGAACGGTATTGGTTACCAATATCAGGCCCCTGACCTCCAACCTGTGTAAAGTCGTGCGTTTCGAAAAACAGGCGCGCCAGGGTTTCGTAGTCGGTTTGTTGTGGATCGAAGATAACCTCAACCGTTTCAGCGTGTCCGGTCTTTCCCGTGCAAACCTGTTCATACGTAGGATTTTTCACCTGACCACCCGTATAGCCCACAGTTGTTGATAGCACCCCTTTTGCCTTGTTGAAGTAATATTCGGTACCCCAGAAGCAGCCCGAGGCAAAAAGTGCCCTGCCGGGTTTTTGTTCCTGAGCGGCAGGGATAAAATCCATGGATATGGAGTTTACACAATGTCTGGTATTTTTAGGAGTGAATCCTTCACCCAGAAAAACATGACCCAAATGGCCTCCGCAATTGGTGCAGACAATTTCAGTTCGCATGCCGTCAGCATCGGGAATATGTTTCACTGCTCCATCGATCTCATCGTCAAAACTGGGCCATCCGCAACCGGAATCAAACTTGTCACTCGATTGATACAGGGCCGAACCACACTGCTTGCAGGTGTAAGTCCCCTTTTCTTTGTTTTCATAGTACTTCCTGGTATAGGGCCTCTCGGTTCCCTTATGTAAAATAACGCTTTCTTCTGCCGGTGTTAATTCTTTAAATTTCATCTTATCCTGTGAATTTGAGTGATAGCTGGTCATTACAAAAATTAGAAGTATGACCGATTTTATTTTCAATAATTTCATACATAGAAGTTTCTATAATAAACCCATTTTCATCAGGATTGTTGAAACCGGTTGTGCTTTTTTTATTCGACAGGTTTTGACCGACACCTTTTCAGTATGTAATTAATTGGTGTTCGGTTAATGTTTATAGATTCTTCGCTACGCTCAGAATGACAATGTGTTACGTGTAATTGGAGAGGGGAGGCCTTGTTTGGCGGCGAAGCCGCCAAACAAGGCCTCCTGAAAACCATAACCATCTGTCATTCTGAGCGAAACGAAGTGTAGCGAAGAAACTATTGAAGAAATCATATATTTTTTTCGGACACCTATGGGTTGTATTATAATCATGGTATTCCTGATTTTCGGAGAAGTAAATGCCTCTCTCCGTGTGCGGGTTTTCACCCACATGGGTTATTTAGGTGGGTGAAATCCAATTATTCTTACATCCCGATATTGGCACTGGTTATTTTTTAAATAATCATTATTTGTTATAAATCAATTATTACCAACTATTTATAAGCAGGGTTATTTTGCTGTTCGTGATTGTATGGCACAGCTGGCATGTGGATTGTCAACCAGGATTTATGTTAATCAGAAACCGGTTTTAGCAATTATAAAAAAAGAAGGAGGGTAAAATGAATTTCATAAAAAACAAGGGGCCATAAACCATAATCATATTCTAAAAACCAAATCCCTGTAATCACTGACCAATTTTTAAACTGCAGGAATTAGCTCCTGCTTCTTTCAAGAATTTAAATATGAATCATAAAAAACTAATAATCATGAAATTAAAAAGCAACACCAACAACCACAAATCAGACTTAATCAAAGCCTGGATTCTTACCCTGCTTGTATCGGGGATATTTGTTTTTTTCCTCAACCATGCATTGGGGCAAACAGTAAATTTATCAACCTCCATCGTCGATATCACCAGTAATGTTTTTGCTGATGAGATGACAGTAGCCGGAAATGACAGCGACAGCGATGTGGTTAACACACTCACTGTTGGAATGATGGGCAATGAGTATGGCGCCTATTCGCAGATCGATGCCCATGAAAACACGGTTCAAAATATGTATGCTCATGCCAGGAACCTTACCGATATCGGTATAAATGGTAATGCAACCCAAAACTTCTCAATGTACTGGCACCATTTGTCGAAAGTTGACGCTTACTCGGAGGCGTTTACTGCCACAGCAGATAACAATATGAGCCTTGATCTGGGTATCCAGGTCGCCGCTGGTGGCACCTATAACAATGGAGATGCCATTACAGTGTATTATCTGTATAGTGTATATGCCAAATGTGCGACAGTGCACGAAAATGTATCAGAAGATCCCATTTCGATGGTCAATTATTTCGAATTGAACGGAGTGGATCAATTGGGTGGTGGATTTGATTTTGCCGATCCCCCTGGCCCTCCGGGAAGCAATTCACTTGTTTTGGTTGGTGGCAGTTTTACCG
>JABMQA010000998.1 GCA_013203545.1 Bacteroidota bacterium | reverse complement strand
GGATGATGGTTTTTGTATCCGAATGCCTGTGTCTCTATGGAATCGAGGTCGGTTGTATTTGTCGATTTCAATTCGATAACGGCATGTGCATTTTCGTTTTTTAAAATCGCCCCGTCTGCTTTTTTGCTGTCGTTGACATTTTTTTGTTCAAGAACAATATTAAATTCTGGCTTTGGTTTTAAAGTGTATCCAAGAATGGTTACAAACAACTCGCGAATAAATTCAGACTGAAATTCTTCTTCTTTTAAATTCCTGATGTTTCCCTGAATTTCAGGATTACCAAAATAGTCTTGAAAATCAGCAAATTTCTTGGAGATATATGTGGAATCAAGGTCGTTTAAATATTTCTTTTCTACTGATTTTTGAAACAAGCTCATATTTTGGTTTTTTATTTCTTTTTCTTTTTAGGTTGCAGTAAAATTTTTGTGCTATGGTCTCTTTTCAGCTTGTACACAACAATTCGCTAATTGTACCAGGTACATTTATTTTCCCATTATCTTTTTCTAATAGCAAATAGAGTAAACCAGGTAAAAGTATATCATTTTAATCGACTGCATAAAATTAGAAAAAATCGAATGCAGATGGTGGATTAGATGGTTAAATGGTAGAATTTGGAAAGAATCTCAATAGCTTGAGTTTATCAAGATTTTTACTGAAAACTCTTTGAGTATGTTATTTCGAGAATTTAACTATTAACCCCCTCCCTTACTTCGACAGGCTCAGCACAAGTCGCGCTTAATAGTTAAAAAGCCCGGATTGCACGCACAAAGTATGTGAGTGTCTTACCCCAGCTGCTCTGGTTGCCATTGCCGAAGTACTGCTTCCACGCGCTGTTGTTATTGCTCTCGGTAGAACTCCAATAGTAGGCACTAGCAAAACCACCAATTGCCTCTTTGTTTAAGTAAAGTTTATTCAATTCGTCCTTACTGGGCAAATACCAGTCGGGGAAATAATTCAGTATAAGATCTTTACAAATCCGGGCTGCTATACCGGGGGTACTGCATCCTGCAACAATAATATTCGTGTTTTGGTTCCCTGTACCAATAGCATAACCTGTACCTCCTATATATGTTCCAACGCAGCCCCATTCTGCGCCTGTGCTTTGGTCACTTGGTGCGGCTATTAAACCATGAAGTACATTGGCATCATAACCCGGGTCGCCCGGTTGAAGAATGTAGGCTACGATGCCTCCCAGGTAGCTATCACCTATTTGTACAATGCCTGGATCACCACACATTGTTACCCATGAATATCCGTTGTAGAGATTTAGTTCCCTGGATTGGGTGTTATATACTACAAGTCCTGTGGCAGGGTCGGATATCGCATAGATTTGACCAGGACTTAAGCGTGGTGGCAAAAAGCCTTTAGCTGAACTCGTCAAATCTAATATTGCCGAAGCATCCGGGTCTGAGGTTCCGATACCAACTGCCCCATTACCCTTTACGTTCAACCTGGGCTCAACCGTGAGGCCATCGTTGGTGATAAACTCATGTCCGCGATTGCCCGAAGCGTTGTAATACTGGATATCACCTCCGTTGTCCAATATTTTGTGAACATTTTCATTCCCGTCACTCATGCGCCGGATCCTTAGCCCATCGGCGACAGCATCACCCACAATATCCAATGTATGATCCGGAACATGGGTGCCAATTCCAATATTGCCCTTATTGTAATATACGTCCTCAGCTTCTTTTTTCCACATGGAGGTATCCCCCGATGTGGCAGCATAATTGGCGTAGGGAACGCTTAAAAGCTGGGAAGTCCCCATTAACTGATAATTGCCCCCCCCGGATTCGTCCATTTCTATTTGTAGGAAATAAATATTGTCTCCCCAGTGAATATCTTCAAATAATCCACTTAGAGCTGAACCCCCTCCTACCTCCAGCGTAGCCAGACCAAACTGATTGGTGGAAAGGGAGTGAGTTTCGGAATAGAGGGTTGTACCGCTTACACTACCCTGCAATATGCTGATCAGGAAAGATACATTCTGGCCGGCCAGTATTTCACCCTGGGCATTTCTGGCAACAGCCTGATAATTGAACGTTTGCGGTGCCTGTGCAAAAATAGTTGCTAAACCGGCGAACGTAATGAATAAAGAAAATGTAAGTTTTTTCATGTTTTTTGTTTTTTATATTGATTTTATTCCAATAGCACAATAGTTAATTTTTAGAAGACCTCTTTTCGAGATGATTTCAACATTATTCAGTTTGCCATCAATACTGAGAAGTTTAATTACGTCTTTAGATGAGTAGAGTTGAAAAATGTCTTCATTTAAGTTCATTTCTTCCATTTCTACTTTGTCATGAAAACCAAGAACTAACATTCCATTAGGTTTTAATAAGTCAAATATTTTAGAAATAGTCACTATGGGATTTTTCCAAAAATAAATAGTATTTACAGAATATATCTTATCATAGTAATTTTCTTTAAATATAAATTCATCAAAGTCTCCTACCTGAATTATAACTTTTTTGTTGTTAATATGTTTTTTGTTCTTCTTTCGAGCTATTGAAACCATAGTCTTTGAAAAATCAATACCTTCAATAAAACCTTTATCCAAATCATTAGCTATTTCTTTGAGAAGTAATCCGGTACCGCAACCTATCTCAAGAATATATTCGTCTTTATTAATAGATAAGGTCTCCTTTGTAAAAGTATTCATTTCTAAATTCCCTTTTTCGAAAACCCGTGACATATAGAAGCGTCCGAATATTCCAGTTGGTTTTCTTGCTTGTTTTGAAAAAAATGTTGAAAATCTCATGTCTGTTTCTCAGATTTTTTTTCCATTTTCTTTTTCTAAAGGCACAATGATAAAATCAGGAAAAAGCATATCAAATTTTTAGTTAGTGTAAAAATAAGAAAAAATCTAATCTGGCTGTATGCATTGATCCTTTTCCATGTTGACGGGGGGCAAATTAAAACTGAAGTGCCCAACCTTGCTACTCGATCAGTTCCCCTT
>JABMQA010000997.1 GCA_013203545.1 Bacteroidota bacterium | reverse complement strand
GATTAAAGACATCAACATTGCAAGCCCACACAGAGCGCACATCGAAATTCTTTTCGATCTTTCGTTTGATGAACTAAAAACCAAAAATCAGTTTACTAACTTTGTAGAATTACATAACGCCTGGCAAAAAACGCTTGATACCAAAGAACTCAATAAACGCTTTTACAGCGAACTATTTAACTGGTATTTGTGGGCTGTTCGTTCTGTAAATTTCCCTAATGATGTGAATGATGATAAGGACGACATGGCTTATAATTCCGAAAGTGTTATCCGATTGCTTACCCGGTTAATTTTTGTTTGGTTTATCAAAGAAAAGAACCTTGTTCCCTATTCATTATTTGAACTTAAAAAGCTGAAAGATATTTTAAATGATTTCAAACCTCAATCGGAAGAAACTTCTGTTTACTACAGGGCAATTTTGCAAAACCTTTTCTTTGCTACTCTCAATACACCAATGGGCAAAGATATTACAGCAGAAAACAAAGATGAGCAACGCAGGTTTATTAATACACTTCCAAAGACAGGAAACGACCAGTATCTTGACCAAACAAAATACCGTTATCAAAATTATTTTACAAAACCCGACAAAGCATTAGAGCTTTTTGCAACCATCCCTTTTTTAAACGGGGGTTTGTTTGAATGCCTCGATTTCAGAGTGGGAAATAAAGAAATCAGGTTTGACGGTTTTAGCAGTACTGAGAAGCGACAAGCATTTGTTCCTGACAAACTCTTTTTTGCAGCAAAACATCCACTTGATTTAAACGCAGAATATGGCACCAAAAACAAAAAATATGAAGTTGAAGGCTTGATAAATATTCTTGATGATTACAAATTTACCATTACCGAAAACACACCACTTGAAGAAGAAATTGCACTTGACCCTGAGTTGCTTGGTAAAGTATTTGAAAACCTTTTAGCAAGTTACAACCCCGAAACGCAAACTACAGCACGAAAGCAAACAGGTAGTTTTTATACTCCGCGTGAGATTGTAAACTATATGGTGGATGAGAGTTTGATTGCTTACTTTAAACCAAAACTTGATAATACAGAAGAAACAGGAAACAAATTACGTGATTTGTTCTCTCACACAATTGACTTGCCTGAGTTTTCAAAATCAGAAACTGATGTTTTTATAAAAGCTATTAGCGAAGTTAAAATACTTGACCCTGCCTGTGGTTCGGGTGCTTTCCCAATGGGAGTTTTGCACCGCTTAGTTGACTTGCTTAACAAACTCGACCCCGATAATAAAAAATGGAACGAACTTCAAAAACAACGTGCAATTGCCGAAACTGCAGAGGTGTTTGACAGTGGCGATGTTTCGGAACGTGAAATTCGTTTGAACGAAATAAATAAGGCGTTCGACCTTAGTATGAATTATCCCGACTATGCCCGTAAACTATTCTTAATTGAAAATTGTATTTACGGAGTTGATATACAGCAAATTGCCATCCAAATTTCCAAGCTTCGTTTCTTTATTTCGCTAATTGTTGACCAAAAAGTTGACGATAACAAGCCCAACCGTAATATTCTAAGCATGCCAAACCTCGAAACCAAATTTGTGGCGGCAAATACTTTGATTGGGTTGGATAAGCCGCGGCAAATGGCTTTAATGGCGGGCGATGTAGAAATGTTCGAAAAAGAATTAGGCGGTATTCGCCATAAAATTTTCTTTACCCGTAAATATTATGCTAAAAAAGCATTAAAGAAAAAAGAAAAAGCGAAACGCGAAGAATTGCAAATTGCCTTAACCCAAAGCGGTTTTAATAAGAACGTGGCAGGGCAAATGGCAGGTTGGAATCCTTTCGACCCAATGAAATCTGCTAAATTCTTTGACCCCGAAACGATGTTTGGTTTTAAGGATGGTTTTGATGTGGTGATTGGGAATCCGCCTTACATAAAAGAATATACTTTCAAAGATGCTTTTGAAGGAGTTAGGACTTCACCTTACTATCAAGGTAAAATGGACTTGTGGTATTTATTTGCTTGTAAAAATTTAGATAACCTAAGGATGAAATCTGGTGTTCTTTGCTTCATTGCAACAAACAATTGGACAACCAACTCTGGTGCATCCAAAATGAGAGCAAAGGTTTTGAATGACTCAACCATTCATTTCCTTTTAGATTTTGGCAGCTATATGATTTTTGAAAGTGCCGACATTCAAACAATGGTAATGCTTTTCAGAAATGACAATTCAAATGACAATTACAATTTTGAATTGCGAAGGTTGGTTGGCGACAAAATAGTTTTTGATGATGTGCTTAATTTGGTTGCAAAAAAGCAAACTGAAAAAACAGAGTATTTAATTCCGAAAATTTCAAAGGGAAAACTTAAAGACAAGTCATTCACTTTTAGCAAAGATGTTTTTGAAAATATTTTGGATAAAATCAAAGCAAGAGCAAACTTTCAGCTAAATGAAAATACTGAAGTAGCTCAAGGAATAGTTCTCCCACAAGATTTATTAAACAAATCAAACCAAAAAATATTGGGTGATAAATTCAGGGTTGGACAAGGAATTTTTGTTTTGAATGATGATGAGAAAGAAGCGTTCGACTTCAATAAAATGGAGATTGAATTGATAAAACCATATTTCACAACAAATCAAATACACAGGTGGTATGGCGATTCAGAAAATGTTGAATGGATTATTTACACTGATTCAAAATTCAAATATGCAGAAAACATTAAACCATATCCGAACATTAAAAAGCATTTGGACAAGTTTCAAGAGATAATTACATCAGATAATAAACCTTATGGTTTGCACCGCTCTAGGGAAGAATCTTTTTTCAAAGACGAAAAAATCATTGTGTTACGAAAATATGTAAACGAGCCTATATTCACTTACACAGATTTTGATTGCTATGTTTCAGCAACCTTTTATGTAATCAAGTCAGAAAGAATAAACTTGAAATATTTGACAGCAATTCTAAATTCAAAACTGATTGAGTTCTGGTTAAGAAATAAAGGAAAGATGCAAGGAAACAATTATCAGTTGGACAAAGAACCATTATTACAAATTCCAATTTTTAAAACCAAAGTAGTTAAACCAATTACAAGTATCGTTGATCAAATACTTTCCGCCAAAGCAGCAAACCCCAAAGCAGATACAAGACAATTAGAAAGGCAAATAGATGAACTGGTTTACGGACTTTATGAGTTGACTGAGGAGGAAATAAAAATTATAGAAGGGAAATAAAAAAGGAAAATTATTACAGGGTGCACTGATAGATGCGCTGAAGAAAAAGGAAACAGTATCAGCATGATAAAGAAAATTAACATAATGAAGTTTGGGCGGTTCAATAATTATCTGTGGGATAAAACAATTGGAAAGGATGAAACATTTGAAAAACTCAATATCATTTACGGTAGAAATTATTCGGGCAAAACACTTTTAGCAAGAATTTTCAAGTGTATTGAAGATGCTCACCTGCATAAGAATTATGAAGATTGTGATTTTGCAATTACACTTAATGATGCAAGGATCATTACCCAATATAATTTATTGGACTTCGGAACAGAAAATAAAATGAGAGTTTACAATACTGATTTTGTTAAAGAAAATTTAAGTTGGCTTGATAATGATGATGGCACAATAAAACCATTTACAATTTTGGGGGCAAAGAATGTTAAACTGGATAAACAAATTAAAGATATTGAAGAAAAATTAGGTAAAGAAGAAGAACAAAAAGGGTTACTGTTTGAGTTGTGTGAAAAAACAAAAGCCTATGCAGGAAAGAATGCAGAGCATGATATGAAAAAGAATGATTTGGACAACAAGCTAAGAACAAAAGCACGGAGCATAAAAAATAATGCGAGCATTTACAGTTACCCAACCTATCAGATAAATTCTATTAAAGGAGATATTCCAAGTGCAACTGAAACAGCAATACTTACTGATGAGTAAATTGTTGAAAAGAAAAAACTGCTGAAAGAAGAATCCAAAGGAAACATTGAACGATTAACCGAAACAAGACCGAACTTTTCAACTTACTATTCGCAAACTGAAGAACTACTGAAGGGACAAATAAAACCGAGCCAACCGATAACTGATTTGGTAAATGATAGTTTGTTGCAAGAGTGGGTAAGACAAGGCATTGATAAACACAAAGGCAAGAGAGAAACTTGCGGCTTTTGTGGGAATCCTATTCCGGCAGGTTTGTGGGACAAATTAGATGCACATTTCAGCAAAGAATCAGAGGAACTCAGAAAGGTATTAAAAGCGCAAATACAAACATTAGAAACTGCAAAACAAAACCTTGATGATTTTTTGAATTTGGAAAAGGAAATGTTTTATGCAAGTATCAATTCAAAATATGATGCTTTAATAAAAACATGGACTGCTACTTCAAAAGCATATTCTAAAAGCATTGATAAACTGATAGCACAAATAAAAGAAAGGGAGAAAGATATTTTCAAAGAAAAAGTTTTGGGAGAAATAAAAGATGAATCAGAAAATATTTTAGAACTGCTTAAAGCGTTCAATCTTCTTATTGAAGAACACAATTTAAAAACAAGCACTCTCTCAAAAGACCAGCAGGCAGCCCGTTCAGACCTTCGTATTTCAGAAGTTGCAAAATTTATCAAAGACATTGATTACAAAAAGAAACTTGAAGAAATAGAATTACTTTTCAAAAATGCAACAGTAGTAGAGCAAGAGAAAAACAATATGCAGATAAAAATTAAGTTGCTTAATGAAGAAAAAAGAACATTGGAGGCACAAGCAAAAGATGAAAGCAAAGGTGCAGAATTAGTGAATCAGCATTTAACTCATTTTTTCGGACACGATGAATTGAAGTTGGTTGCAGAAGGTGAATCACCCAACATGAAGTTTAAAATTACAAGAGACAATGTAGATGCAAATAATTTAAGCGAAGGAGAATGTAGTTTGATTTCATTTTGCTATTTTATAGCAAGAATGGAAGATGAAATGAAAGACGATCTCAACAATAACAAACTGATAATTTATATTGACGATCCGATTTCAAGTTTAGACAGCAATCATATATTCTTTATGTTCAGTTTGATTGAAAGCATCATTGCCAAGCCTAAAAAATACGGACAACTTTTTATTTCAACTCACAATTTGGATTTCCTCAAGTATTTGAAACAACTAACTATTCCTAAAGAGAAAGCATTTCCAGAGAGCAAACCCAAAAATAGTTTGAATCATTTTCTTATTGAAAGAACAAATAAAACTACTGCACAATTAAAGTTAGCACCCGATTATTTGAAGAACTACATCACAGAGTTTAATTATCTTTTTAATCAGATTTACAAATGTTCTAACTCAGACAAAGCCACGATAGGACACAGTTATCAATACAACTTTGGAAACAATATGCGAAAATTTTTAGAAGCGTATTTGTTTTACAAATATCCAAGTCATAATTTTTCCTTAGACCAACGGCTTGACAAATTTTTTGAGAATGATACTATAACGATAAATTTAATTAATCGAGTAGTGCATGAATATTCACACCTCGGAGAACACTTTGACAGAGGATTAGAACCAATTGATGTGGATGCAATCAGTAAAATTGCAAAAGCAGTAATTTCAAAAATTGAAACAAGTGACCCAAACCAATATTCGGCATTAATGGAAAGTATCAGCGATTAGCCAACACACAGGCGACACAGACAGAATAGGAAAATAAGAGGAAATGACCAGTTTAATATGAAACTGAAAATTAACAGGAAAGTGCCTTAAAATCGGCAACTGACAGCTACACGCAAACCGATATAGAGTTGACAGCAGGCTTTTATAAAGTAATCGAAATGAATTAGAAAGAATGAGTACAGACCATAATTTTCAACCAAAGATGATAGGCATCATATGTAATTGGTGCTGCTACGGAGGGGCTGACCTTTGTGGTGTTTCCCGTTTTCAGTATCCCCCGCATATAAGACTCATACGGGTGATGTGCTCTGCCAGGGTCGACTTGTTGCATTTATTGCGGGCTTTTACAAATGGAATCGACGGTATATTTGTAGGTGGCTGCCATCTTTGTGACTGCCACTATGTTACCAGCGGAAATTTCAACGCATTCAGCATGGTTCAGGTTTTAAGAAAAATACTGAAGTACATCGGAATCTATCCGGAAAGGTTGAGACTTGAATGGGTATCTGCCGGTGAAGGAATCCGTTTTGCCAATTTCATGAACGAATATAGTGCAGAGCTTACGAAGTTGGGACCTCTCGGAAAAGCCGAAGGTATTGAGGATAAAGCATTAGCGTTAAAGCTTGAAGCGGTAGGAAAGCTTATTCCCTACATCAAGCTCGTGTTAACACAGAGGCTCCATGTGTTGGATAGGTCCGAAGAAGCCTATCACAGGTTTTTCAATAGTGACGAATTTGAAAGATTGTTTGATGAATTAATTGCAGATAAATTGGCAATAAGCCTGATTACCACACTCCTTCAGGAAAAATCCCTTTCAACGGGTGAAATCGCTGATTCATTAGGTTTAAGCCCGTCAGAAGTAGCGCGACACATGAATGGTTCCTCAAGGCAGGGATTGGTCAGGTATGATG
>JABMQA010000996.1 GCA_013203545.1 Bacteroidota bacterium | reverse complement strand
TTTTTATGGTTAACAGAATTTATATCGTAGCTACGGTAATATTTTCGCTCATTTTTCCGCTGCTTCAAATGCAGCTTCCTTTTTACCAAAATTCCCAGGGCACGTTCTACGTGATGTTAGATGCCGTAAATGCCACCACCAGGAATAATGCAACAGGCGTAACCAGAAAGACTTTGAGTTTTGCCATGTAATTCGATTTGTTTCTTGTCATCATAATTATACGTTTTTTGATTAGTGAATGATTAAAATTATTGGTCATATCGTTAACCTGGAATCCGGTAGATTGCTGTAGCAGAAGGTTTTGATAGTTGATCCTGTTGAAACCTTGTTTAAGGATACCCTCATCTGCAAGGTATTCGTGGATGCTTTTGAGTGAAATTCTGTAAAACCAGACAAAGGGATTGAACCATTGAATGATGGTCATTATTTCGAGCAATATCAGGTCAGCGGAATGATTTTGCCTGATATGGACCTGCTCGTGCGAAATAACCTCCTTAATGTTTGTTTCGTTAAGTTCTTTCCGGTTGATAAAAATGAGGTTAAAAAAGGAAAATGGTGAATAGTTACGGTCGATAAAAACCAGGTTGAGCCCTTCCTGGTGAGAGATGCCATATTTTCTTACCATGAACATAATCTGACCAAGTTGAAACAAAAACCTGATGAGGAAAATGCAAATTCCTGTAAGCCAAATTACTGAAAGAATCTGGAACGTATTAAGATGGCTTGATATGGTACCTTTAATGGTGGATGAATTAATCGTTATAGCATCTAACATCACGTAGAACGTGCCCTGGGAATTCTGATTAAAAGGAAGCTGTATTTGAAGCAATGGGAAAAAGAGTGAGAATAATATGGTTGCAACAATGTAGGTTCTGTTGACCATAAAAAAGGTGTCACGACGCAAAAAGAGCCAGTAAATTGCGTAGAGCAAAATAAGACTGACACCCGACTGAATTAAGTATGAAATAAGTTGATTCATTGTACTATATTTTTTAACCTAAACAATTAATTTCTATCAAAAGCTGGAATGTCCTCCTCCCGATAGCAATCGGGATCGGACGATACCATGTTTTAATCCCCACACATCAAATTCGTAATTCTAAATTCAAAACCATTAATTTTTATCAAACGCTGGAATGTCCTCCTGCGTCGGACGATACCAGGTTTTAAACCCCACACTTCAAATTCGTAACCCTAAATTCGTAACTCTAAATTCGTAATTCCAAACTCCCAACTCTAAACTCTAAACTCCCAACTCTAAATTCGTAATTCCAAACTCCCAACTCAATAATTAACAACCCTATCAAGATCCCTGAATTTTTTCATATCAGCACGGCCACCTTCCCGGTCATCCAGCTTAAATTTCACGATGCCACGATTATAGTATGCAGCGGCCATCTTAGGATTGAGTTCGATAGCCTTCGTGAAATCTTCACAGGCAAATTTGTAATACCTGCATTTGTAATACAATAACCCACGATTGTTGTAAGCTTCCGAATACTCGGGTTTCAGTGTTAAAGATACCCTGTAATCATCAAGGGCAGTATATACAATTCCCATATTGGATTTAACCATCGCACGGTTCTGGAATGCTTCGGCGTATTCCGGGTTAAGAATGATGGCCGTATCAAAATGCCTGACCGCATCGTCGTAAATACCCATTCTGTATTTGATTAGTCCAAGTGTGTTGTGTGCGGGTGCGAATTCCGGATTTATACGCAGAGCTTTTTTGCAGTTTGTGAGTGCGTCAAGGTGTTGTCTGGTTTTATAGCAGGCCATGCCACAACTATTCCAGGCCTCAACATTGGTAGGGTTAAGTTTTGTGGCCTGCTCAAAATCGCATATGGCGCCATAAAAAAATCCCAGTTTGTATTTTGCGCTTCCCCGGTTTTGCCAGACTGATGAAATGGTGGGATTCTCTTCAATAATCTCATCGAAAAGTTCGAGCGACTTTTCATAATCACCATCTTCAAATGCTGTGGTAGCCTCATAAAATAATGCTTCAACCGATTCGGGTTTGGGTGTCAGCGACAGAATCAGGATCAATCCGACTATCGAAAAGAGGATGATCAGCACTTTTCCTTTAGTGTTAATTGGTTCAAATATCATTTTATTCTTTTTTTTGTTTTTCAATTTGTTCTTCCATCAATAGC
>JABMQA010000995.1 GCA_013203545.1 Bacteroidota bacterium | reverse complement strand
CTGGTTTCCACAGGAGAAATCTCAGCTGACCGGACTTTTGATCACAAGTGTTTTTTGATACAAACCGGAAATCCTGATCCTGAAACCATTCTTTACAAAAGTGAGCAGCTTCTGGCTAATAATAGAAAGATCATGGCTTTGCTCCTCCTTGAAAAAGCTTTGGATATGTATCCAAATCATCTTGATTTGATTTATCAGAAAGCGGTCACACTCACAAAAATCGGTCAAACAAACAGCGCTGTGGCTTCTTTAAAGTCCGTTCTGGATATTGCGCCGGATCATAAGCAGGCAAACCTTTTAATTTCCAAATTATCTCACTGATTTAAAATGATTTTGAGACCAATGAAAAGCAATAACTCCGATTCACACAACCCACTGGTAAGCATTATCATTCCTGTTTTTAACCGTGAAAAATATATCCGGGAGGCAATCGAAAGTATCATAAATGACCATTATTTACCAAAAGAAATCATTGTAATTGATGATGGCTCAACTGATAATACAGCAATTATTGTTTCAGCATTCTCCAACATAACAGTAATCCGCCAGGAAAACCTGGGGGTGGCTGTTGCCCGAAATGTCGGTATAGAGGCATCATCAGGTGAATTTATAACATTTCTCGACAGCGACGATATTTGGATACCAGGACGAATTGAATCCTGCCTGTCGTATTTTCGAAGCCATCCTGAAATCGATTTCGTGCTTGGTCAACAGGATATGTTTCTTCAAAATGGTATAAAAAAACCAGGATTAATAAAACAAGAATGGCTTGAAAGGCCTATGGACGTGAGTAACAATGGGGTAATTATGCTCAAAAAGGCGTGTTATGAAAAAACCGGCCTTTTTAATCCGGCGTATAAAAAAGGGGAAGACACCGAATGGTTTGTTCGCGCTAAAGAGGCCCATCTTAAAATGGCCAGAATCCCATTTGTTTTCCTTCGTCGAAGAATTCATGATTCAAATCTTTCATTAAATCAAGGTGACCCGACAAATGTAAACTTGTTTAAAATAATGCGGGAATCCATACATCGCAAAAAGGCCACCAATGAATAAACTGTTTTGGGGCTCTGAGATGCTGTCAAAAAAAAAATATCCTTCAGTTTCTGACCTATGTTCTGGCAGCATTACCTGTTTATCCTGTTTTTCTTAAGTTTGCCAACTAAATCATATAATCCCATGCAAAAAAAAGTCTTTGTATCCGGTTGCTTTGATATGTTGCATAGTGGCCATGTCGCATTTTTTAAGGAGACCTCCGGGTTTGGAGATCTGTATGTTGGATTAGGTTCCGATAGTACCATTGCGGAATTGAAAGGAAGACAGACTATTAATAGCGAACAGGAACGCTTATATATGGTTAAATCCATTCGTTATGTGAAAGACGCATTTATTAATTCGGGTAATGGCCTTTTGGATTTTGAAACAGAACTTAAAAAGCTTAAACCCGATATTTTTGTAGTTAACGAAGATGGGTTTTCACCTGCCAAACAACACCTTTGCGATCGGCATAGCATTAAGCTTAAAGTATTAAACCGCATTCCCGATACCGGTTTACCGGCCCAATCCACAACGAACATACGAAATGCCAATGTTTGTACATTACCCTATCGAATTGACCTTGCCGGTACATGGATAGATCAGCCATACGTTTCAAAATTCCATCCGGGATGGGCCATTACATTATCACTTGAACCAGTTATCGAGTACAACGAACGTTGCGGGATGGCAACTTCCACCCGGAACGCCGCTAAAAAAATGTGGCCTCACAACCTGCCTTTTGAAAAACCAGAAACACTTGCTAAAATATTATTCAAGTTTGAGAATGAACCTGGTTCAAAGTTCATTTCAGGGGCACAGGATGCCATCGGCATTTGTGTGCCAGGGCTTGTCCGCCATTACTACAACGGCAATTACTGGCCCCTTAAATTCGAATCCATACATGATAACGAGGTACTGACCTGGCTTGAGGATCACCTTTACATGGTACTGTTGTGGCCCCGGCCGGGACAACTGGATTTATTAGGGAAAACACATATCAACCCTGCTAATGTAAAAAAACTGGCAGATGCAGCAGATACATGTTGGCAGGCCATTCAGGATCGTGATCCGGATCGTTTTGCAGGTGCTTTTCTTGATTCTTTTAATGCACAAACAAGGATGTTTCCAACGATGATAAACAGGGAAATTGAACAAGTTATAGATCAATATAAAACGCAGGCAAAGGCCTGGAAACTTGCCGGGGCAGGGGGTGGTGGTTACCTGATATTGGTTGCCGATAAACCCGTTAAAGATGCCATGAAAATCAAGATCAGGCGAAAAGAAATTGGTATTTAGATTTACCTGTTTTTCCCAAAATGGCCTTGCCCGTCTGCATAGACAGGCTTTGAAAGTGAAATAATTTGCCAAACCACAATCAATTTTTATCTACTTTTGGGATTCATTAAAAAATAGATCTAACTTATGATTGAAAGTAAATACCTGAGGGTAAATACGCCCAATGTTGTGCATGAAACCATCG
This sequence comes from Bacteroidota bacterium, assembly GCA_013203545.1. Classification (GTDB taxonomy): domain Bacteria; phylum Bacteroidota; class Bacteroidia; order Bacteroidales; family 4484-276; genus JABMQA01. The sequence continues at coordinate 1,716 of JABMQA010000995.1, read as the reverse complement.
ACGGAGAAGCGATTTTGCTTGACCTTAAAACCGGAAATTACTTTAGTCTTGACGGTCCCGGAGCCATTATCTGGGATTATATTGCGAATACAGGGGACTGGCGCAAGGCCATCGACCTGATTGTACAAAATCAAGACGGTCACAAGGAACCCATAATTTTATCCGTGAAAAAATTTATCGCTGAATTAGTTGAAGAGGCGCTGCTGGTTCCCGTTAAGGATGATTCCGGTTTTTCAAAAGATGATATCACTGCATATGAAAATAATCTTATCACTGCCGGTGTTGACTTTGTTGAACCTCTTGTTAACAAGTATTCCGATATGCAGGATTTGCTCTTGCTCGACCCTATCCATGATGTTGACGATAAAGGGTGGCCGGAAGCCAAGGACATTATACCTGAAGAACCGGTAAAATAGAAACTTGTAACACTATTTTTCAAAATCAACTTGTAACCAGCGAAAATGCATCAGAATTCTGGAAGCCCGTTTCCGACAGAGCCGCAGCAATTTCTTCTTCAGGCGGCACTTTTAAGTGGGAACGACATGCTTCTTGCCTTGCAAAAGTGGAGAGAACTGGTAGATTTCGAAACAGATATCAGGTTTGCCTCATTCAGAATGTTGCCTTTATTGTATCAAAATTTACACCAGCACAATATAGATGATCCGATAATGCCACGTTTAAAAGGTATCTACAGAAAAGCGTGGTCAAATAATCACATCCTGTTTCATAAAGCCGCAGCAGTTTTGCGGTATTTGCAAAATGAGGGAATACAAACCATCATTTTGAAAGGCATCGCGCTTACAACCCTGGTTTATAAAAATTTTGGCGTTCGGCCAATGGCGGATATGGATATTCTGGTTCCCCTGTCTCAGGCAACCAAATCTATCGCATTATTGAAAAATGACGGCTGGATTGCACAAAATGAACAATATCTGGAGTATAACCTGAAATACGGCCGAAGCATCACATTTTGTGATATTAAAAATACCGAACTCGACCTGCACTGGCATCCCATTTTCGAAGCACATGACAATATTACTGAAAATGATTTCTGGAAATTTGCTATACCGCTGGAGGTGGCCGGTGTAAAAACACTGGCTTTTGGTATCACCGATACGCTTTTTCATACCATTGTACATGGGATGCGGTACAACCCGGAACCGCCCATACGGTGGGTTGCCGATGCAACCATGTTGATTAACAATGAACCCGATAAGATTGACTGGGACCGGATTATACACCACTCCAAAAAATTCAGGGTGTTCCTTCAAATGAAGTCTTCACTCAATTATTTGAAAGACGCCTTTCATGTCCAGGTTCCTGAAAATGTGCTATCGGAGCTGGAAAACATCAAACCATCCTTTTCTGACCGGCTGGTTTACAGACATGCTAAAAAATATGGTGATCAAATTCCCATTACATTTTATGAAAAACTCTACTCGATTTATGCGGGATATCTCAGGCAATCAAGTGAGGAAAGGTTATGGTCCCAACACATTGGTTTTATTAAATATCTGCGGTTTAGAACAAAAGGAAAGCCTTATTTCAGGATCATAATGTATTACCTTTCGCTTTTATTCAAAAAACCAAATCGATAGAAAACGTGCAGGGAATTAATTTTTTTTTTATTATTTTTAGAACATGGATAAGCCACCCAAGACAGAATTGGAACAACTTGAGTTTTACGAAGCGTGTTTACAAAAATTTAAACAGGCT
>JABMQA010000994.1 GCA_013203545.1 Bacteroidota bacterium | reverse complement strand
TACCAGGAAGATAAAAATATCGAACTCGGCGTAGCCTACCTCAAATTGCTGATGACACGTGATCTGAAAAAAATTAAGGATCCGGAATGTAAGAAATTGTGCGCCATTGCTGCTTATAATACGGGCGCAGGAAACCTGAGCAGGACATTTACGGGCAAAACAAATATCAGTTCAGCCTCCAAACAAATTAACGAACTGAATTATGAGGAGCTCTATTCCTATCTCTATAAAAATCTACCTTACGATGAAACAAGGCAGTATATCAAAAGGGTAACCGAACGGATGAAATTGTACAGGGAGTGGATGGGGGAATAATTGGGCTACTTTGTAAAGCCACTTTATTAAAATATACTGTTTCAAATTATGACTAATCCGCGTAAACCAGCGTCAAAAAAAAGTAAGACGCAGATTAACGCAGAAAAGCGCAGATAAAACGCCTTTCAACTGGTCTATTCCTCTTTATCATAATAAATCCGCGTCTAAAAAAAAGCCAAGGATTGCACAGAATAGCACAGATTAAAAAAAATTAGCCTGGTGTTTTCCCTATCATAACCAATCCGCGCAAATCAGCGTCAAAAAAAAGTTAAACGCAGATTAACGCAGAAAAGCGCAGATGCCTCCGAAAAATAGCGCTATCCGTCAGAAATGGCTGTCACACCAAATATTCGAGATAATTACTCTGTTTATGTTGATGTTTTAATATTTTTGCTGATTATGATCAGAAATAAGTGGAATTGTAAAACAGATTGTTGAAGAATATGAAAATCCAAAGATTATTGTTCATCCAGATTTTTCTCCTGTCCTCAGTTTTTTCTTTAGCTCAACAACGTGGGTTCAAACAGGTTGATCTCCACATCGATGGGAAATCAAATACACTATATACCGGCAGTCATGCATTGATTATTGGCGTAAGCGATTACACTGCAGGTTGGCCTGATCTGCCAGGGGTGGTAGCAGATATTAAGAACGTAAGTACAGCCCTGGAAAAGCATGATTTTAATGTGACAACGGTGATGAATCCAACCGACAGACAGATGGAAGATGCCTTTGAGGATTTTATCAATAAGTATGGGAGTGAAAAGGATGTTCGCCTGGTATTTTATTTTGCAGGCCATGGACATACCATAAAAACCAGCTACGGCGAAGAGTTGGGTTATATAGTACCAGCCAATGCAACAAATCCAAACCATGGTGTTTCGGATTTCCAGCGTAGGGCAATGGAGATGGCGCAAATTGAGATTTTTGCAAAGCGTATCCAGAGTAAACATGCCCTGTTTTTGTTTGATGCCTGTTTTTCGGGTTCTTTGTTTGCACTTAGCCGAGCCATTCCGGAGGATATCAGTTGGAAAACATCCAGGCATGTACGGCAGTTTATTACCAGTGGTAGTGCCGATGAAACGGTGCCCGACCGCAGTATTTTTTGCAGCCAGTTTACAGCAGCTATAAATGGCGAGGCCGACCTGAACGGTGATAATTACATCACCGGTACCGAACTGGGTGAGTTTTTGCAAAGTTCCGTTGTAAACTACTCCCGTAATGCACAGCACCCACAGTATGGCAAAATTCGCAATCCAAACCTGGACAAGGGTGATTTTGTGTTTGTTCTCAACAAGCGGGAAATGGAAAATTTACCACCCAGCCAGGTTACCTTCACCGAAGAAAAAATTACCCGCTATGGAAGTATCCAACTTACCACTGAAATCAACGGAAACCTATACCTAGATGGGGTTTTTATCAAAACAATTGCCAAAGACACCCGCATCACCCTGAATGATGTTAGTTCCGGCAGCCACATTCTGAAAATAACAGGTGATCATACCTGGCAGGAAAGTGTTTCTGTAGGTGAAAATATCACAACACGTACGACAGCGAAAGCTACGATTCCGAAAAATATTCCTACAGCGGGTCACGATTTCAAAAGGAAGTTTGACTGGGAGCCAGAGATGATATTTGTAAAAGGGGGTACTTATACAATGGGCTGTGTTGGTGAACAAAGTGATTGTGATGATGACGAAATACCTTCCCACAAGATAAGCCTGGATGATTTTTACTTAGGCGTATACGAAGTGACACAAGAACAATGGCGAGAGGTGATGGGCAATAATCAAGCTTACTTTCCCAGCTGCGATAATTGCCCTGTGGAAGATGTTAACTGGAATGAGGCACAAATGTTTATAAATAAACTCAATCAGAAAACAGGCAAAAAATATCGCCTGCCTACCGAGGCTGAGTGGGAGTATGCTGCAAAAGGTGGCTCCATGGTAAGTTCTGAATCCGCAACAAAATATGCAGGGAGTGATGATGTGGGTAACGTGGCCTGGTTTTACAATAATAGCAATGGCAAACCCCACCCTGTGGGCGAAAAGAAACCCAACGAACTGGGTATATATGATATGAGTGGTAATGTAAATGAGTGGTGCAGCGATTGGTACGGTGAGAATTATTACAAGAGTAGCCCGGGGGCTAACCCAAAGGGACCTTCATCAGGTACTTATCGCTGCAACCGTGGCGGTTCATGGTACGGTGTCTTACGGGTTACTCATCGGGGATGGAACAATTCCTCGTTCCGGAATTACTCCCTTGGTTTCCGTCTTGTCTGTGACTAATGCTGATCGTTGATGTTATACCGGTAATGGACAAAAGGTGACTTTTCGGCTCATACGCCTCTGGACTTCATTGTTGGTAGGCAGGATATTGAAGAAGGAATGATGGGCTGGTGCCAATTTCTACCGGTTTACAAGAGGAAGCTCCTAACAAGTATAGCCTATTTGTAGGGTGTTTTTAAGTTAAGATCCATTCCAGATGTCAAGATTCATTAAATCATAACCAATCCGCGCAAATCAGCGTCTTTTTTTTCCTTTCTGACGCAGATTACCGCAGATTTATTATGATGAGAAAGGATCACTGTTTATC
>JABMQA010000993.1 GCA_013203545.1 Bacteroidota bacterium | reverse complement strand
TTGGTCAGCATTTCGATGGTGACTTCATTTGCTCGTGGAAAGTCGGGCAAATAATCTGACAGAGGATCATCCAGTGAAAGCAGTCCCTCATCCACAAGCTGTAATAACACGGTAATGGTAAACGTCTTAGTGTTGCTAGCGATCCGGAAGATCATATCGGGTGAGATCGGGGCCTTTGTATCCAAATCCGCCACACCTGCTAAATAAACCAGATTGATGCCTTCGTCAGGCGCCCAAATGCCGGCAATCAGGCCAGGGACATAGGTGTTGGCAATGACCGAATCCAACGCCGCTTTGATGTTGTTTTCAGTGATCTGGGCTGGCGCAGGTTGAGGATTGGTCTCATTATCCGACTTTCTACATGAAGTAACGGATAAGATCCCCATCAATAAGATGGCGATCATGAAGATGGTTAATTTGTTTTTCATTGGTTTTGAATATGTTTATTTACTCAGGTTATTTTGAATTCAAAAACGGAATCGAGATCGTCACATATTGCGGATCATCAACGTAAGTGCCAAGCCATAATTCCATGTGGTTGTCAGAAAAAGAATATGCTATACTCTGAACCGTACCGGCATTATAAATATCGCCTGGATCCATACCTCCTGACTCCGGCTTATGATAGCTCATGATCGTTCTTACCCGCTCAATATCCACCGCGTTGCCTCCCTGTTCCAGCATGTTTTTAAAGCTGGCCCATCGATTGGTATTCCACACTTGTCCGGTAAAATTGTCAAAGTTTCCTTTCAATACAAAAGCGTTTACACAGGAGATTGCATTTGGAATACTCCATGTGATACCTGGATTAAGCTCCGAATCAACAACTCTTAACTCCCGGTTACGCTCATAATCATTCTCCAGAACTTTGGCTGTGTTTTTATCGGCGATAAACATATTGTTATGATATGCATAGATCCTTGTAGGATCACCCAGGAATGCGCCTACTTCATCTATAGTACTGAATGACTCAAGTGCATCCCGTACATCCAGCATAACCGATTTCTTACCTACAGCGGAGTAGGTAGTTCCAATTTCACTATACAGGTTAGCAACAAAAATCCCTTTGCTGTTAATGCCTACTGAGGTGCCAATCGATCCCAGAGTTGCAAACATTGCCACATGATCTTCTCCTGAGTGTAAATAAATTACAGCATTTGTATTCGTAACATTGTTATTGCCATTTACTGATTTTGCTGGCGGGCCTATAGCCCAATCGGTATTTCTCCCCACGATGGTTTGCCCTGTTTCCGATCTGCTCCCGAAAACAGCCACTCCTGAACAGCCAGTGGCTGTACATACATCAGGTGTAAAATTCAACATAATGTACTCATCGCGAGAAAGTTTCCCATCCCCCATTACATTGACCGTTCCGCCACTCAAAACCGAGGCAAACCCTTCCATTTCATCCTTGTATTTTGCCTGGATATTGTTGTAGATCTCCAGCGCCCGTTGAATAAGTACTTCATAGGTTATTTCCGGGTGGGCTTGATTCAAAAAGTATACACTCATTGCAAGGTATGCATCGCCACCTTCTTCAAAGTCCGGTATTATAGACAGAACCTTTTCTCCATATTCCCGGCCTATACTCTGGCGATCTCCCGAAGTAAAATCGATGTTGACTTCCCAATACATGGTCCTATCAGTAATGGTGACATAATCCTTGGGTTTGTTGTCATCGGAATTGTTTTTTTTGCATGAACTGAAAAGCAGTGAGCCTGCAATTAGTGCAACAATTAGCATGTTGAAATAAAATGTTTTTTTCATAATTTACAGTTTTTTGTTTTCATTAATGAAGGTGTGAATAAAATAAAACATGATTATTCAGTTACCACGATCCGTTTTATCCGATCACCATAGTACCTTGCTATAAGCTAAAGAGTGCATAAACCGGTGTCACAATGGCATTAGTAAATGTCTCACTGTATTGATTGAAACACAAAATGATGGCTGCACCAGTCTCCGGATTTATGGTGGCAAACGTATAAAATCCGGCTGTATCCCCAGCGTGTCCATATCCAAGCTGTTGCGGGAATTTATTTATACCCAAACCATATGTGTACCCCGAAAGAGGACTCATGGTGAGCATGGCATCCAGTGTAGATTGCTGCTGGTATATTTCCATTTTGAAGAGTGCATCGAAAAAAAGCCATAGGTCATGCACCGTGGAGATCATCTGTCCGTGAGCCCATTCAAAATAGAGTGGAATGGTTTGATCCGTGATCGGCATCAGGGAGCCATCTGGTAACGGGAAATAGCCAACGGCGTAATTATCCTGTGGTACCACCTCCAATCCACCTGAATAGGTGTTTGACAGGTTCAGCGGGGTCAGGATGCGATTGCGGATATTCTGCTGTAAGGAAAGACCTGTTACCTTTTCAACCAGAAGTCCCAGCACTATATAGTTGGTATTGGAGTAATGATATTCGGTTCCCGGAGGGAAGAATACAGCGGAATCGGCGGTGGACGCATGTATCAAAAGTTCCCATGGTGTCCAATGATAGGATGGATCTTCCAGCAGCATCCCTACGAACTGTTCATCCTCAAAATCGTACAATCCACTGGTGTGTCCAAGCAACTGGAAGATGGTAATATCGGTACCAAATGGGAATAATGCGGTAAGCGAATCGGGAAGATAATCGGAAAACTTATCTGCAAATGCAAATGCACCCTCCTCCATCAACTGTAATACCACCACTGCAAGGAATGTCTTGGAGACACTGGCAATCCTCATTTTTATCTCCCGGTTCATAGGGGTATTATCGTCTAGATTAGCCAGACCGCCACTAATCCAGGCTTCATTTCCTTTGGTATCACGGGCATATAAAGTTGCTCCAGCAACACCATGTTGTACTATCTGATCCTGAAGTATCTTCTCAACCTTCTGAGTAAAGGTGCTGTCAGGTAAGGGTGCCGGGTCATTGTCCTTTTTTTTACAGGATGTGCCTGACAGAATCCCCATCAATAAGATAGAGATAACGAACATGGTTAATGTGTTTTTCATGACTTTAATTTTTAATTCATATCTATTGATAGGGCAGTGAAATGATAATCAAAAGCAACATATTTTTCTTTTTCAGCATTTACAATGACCTGGATTTTTGCTTTCATATCTTGTTATGTTCATTATAGTTTTTATATTATTATTACTGTATCAATATTTTTTTAGAATAATACTTTTTGCCATCGGAAATGTTTATTATATACATTCCTGTAGTAAGATTTTTGATATCAATAAATTGTCCGCTTTTAAAATTCTCTACTAATTTTACAAACCTGCCATTCATATCGTTTATATGAATTGTTAAGAGATTTTTCGAGCTATATTTTATATACAAATAATCTTTTGCCGGATTTGGATATATCATAAACTGCTCTAAAGTCAACTCATCCATACCAAGATTAGTTCTGAAAAAATAGAAATCTTTTTTATCGATTTGCCACTCAAAAGTACTATCTGACCATGCGTAGTGCAAATTCAAATATTGAAATCCATCATTATCAAAGCAATATTGATTATTTAATGCTCCTGACCAGTCGGATAGGGATGATGACCACATGTACAGAATATCCATCAACATATTTCCGGATTCATCATATTCATTTAGTCTCCAAAAATTACCTTTCCATTCATTGTTTTCCGGGTCCCAGTCCCATTTTATGTATTCAATCGTATTTCCATATTCGTCATAATCACTCTCATATTTTTGATAATGTATCCAGGCTTGTGCATCTGTTGACCATTTTTCATGTTCGTAAAGTATTTCTTGTTCCAGAGCATTGTATTCCCGGTAGTATCTCCTTGATTTAATATAATCATTAAGTTCATTATCCCAATTATAGTCAATCATCAAGGTAGGTTTATTAAAAGTTGTGTATTCACGTGTAGTTTTACGCATATTGTTCCACAAACTGCTATCTGCATCCCATGAATACATATAAGTCAGGATATTATTTCCCGAATCATCAAAAGTGTTTTCATATTTCCAAAGGAATAGCCAGGCGTTTTCAGACCATATATAAGATAAACTCAAAGTATCATTTCCTAACACATTATAAATATTGTCAATCCTAACATTTCCATCCCAAGTGTTTGTTTCGGTATTCCAATTCCATGATGCATAAAAGACTTGTCCAAATTCACAATATTCATATTCATACATCGAATAATTATACCAGTTAAATAGTTCCGAACTCCACTTCCATGTTTTTTCAAAGGTTTTGTTGTTACTTTCATCATAAGCATATACATATTTACGGTCGCCATACCAATATTCCATTTCAGAATCCCATTTCCATGTTTCACGGGAAAGCCAGTCACCATCATTATTATAAGAATAATATATTTTCATATAATTTGTCCAATCCGAAAGTTCATCCGACCATTTCTGGTATTCTCTGTAGTCTACATTATCATATTCATCATATTCATATTTATATCTGGATGAATATTGCCATATCCCTGTTGAATCAATAAAATTATACCTTGTTTCAACAGAAACCTGATTTAAATCATTAAATATATTATTGGTTTTTGAAGAAAAAGCCGAATCACTTTCTCCATTGTACTGATAAACTACTATAGAATCTACCATTTGAATAAGCTCTCTTTGAGCTGCTGTTAATGGATTATAACCATCAAAATCATCAGGCAAATTTTGGTCTTGCTCGGTTTGTTCTGTTAAATGATAAATAGAAATTTCATTCCCTTTAAGGGATAAATCATTAAGATTAAAATTTTGTGCCCAACAAAAACTAAGTGTTAAGAACAGGGCCATGCATGTAAGAATTGATTTTGTTTTCATTTTGAAAATTTTAAGATGCAATAATAATAAATTAATTTAAGGTAAATACAATTAAATTTGAATCTTTATTGATTAATGATTTAAGATTTAGCCTTTAAACTCTATACATTAAACCTTACATGAACAATATCTCCTTCTTCAACTATATAATTTTTCCCTTCAATTTGTAATTTACCGGCTTCTTTACATGCCTGTTCCGAGCCTAAAGTTACAAAGTCGTCATATTTCATAACCTCTGCCCTGATAAATCCCCTTTCAAGGTCGGAGTGGATAATGCCGGCTGCTTGTTGTGCAGTCATTCCTTTTTTTAATGTCCATGCTCTTACTTCCTTAGGTCCGGCTGTAAAAAACGATTGAAGGTTTAATAATTTATATGCAGATTGTAATAATTTATATACTCCGGGTTCTTTTAATCCGGAATCTTCTAAAAATGCTTTACGATCATCAGCATCATCCAACTCGGCAATATCCGACTCAAGTTCACCAGCTATTATTATTACTTCGGTATTTTCGTTTTTTATTGCCTCTTTTACCTGCTCAACATATTTATTGCCAGATACAGCCGATGCTTCGTCAACAT
>JABMQA010000992.1 GCA_013203545.1 Bacteroidota bacterium | reverse complement strand
GCCACAGGCTATTTCTTTTACTGTTACGACAACCAAAAGGTGTACGACAGCGATTTGGCCACCTGGTTAGGCAACATCGACGCCCATAAAAAGGTGGTTTTCCTGTCGTTCCCAAAATCCGGCGGATTTACAAGCGAACTGGAAGACGACGGAACGATCGTGATTACCGCAGGAGTAGCCAGGGAAGAAGTAAGTATGAGGGATGAATTGAGAAGAGAGATTTTTTGAATATCGAATATCGAACACCAAATAATGAATGATGAATATTGAAGTTTAAGAAATTGAGAAATGAAAATGAATGTCCAAAGGACTCCTATGGAGAAATAAGAATGAAGAAATATGAAAACACCAGAAAGAAAATATGATCTCGAAGACAGGCTTATCAACTTTTCGATTGCCATAAGTGAGATAGTGGAAATTTTACCAAACACCAGGTTTGGAAACCAGATAGCAGGTCAACTGGTCAGAAGCGGAACTTCACCTGCATTGAATTACGGAGAAGCCATGAGCGCTGAATCAACGAATGATTTTGTGCACAAACTAAAAATCATCCTTAAAGAATTACGAGAAAGTTTTGTTTGCCTAAAAATAATTAAAAGAAAACCGCTGATAAAACCAGAAGAAAACATTGACCCAACATACACCGAAAACAATGAATTAATCGCTATATTTGTAAAAAGCATCCCAACAGCAAAAACAAATCAAATAAAACAAAAATAATATGAAACATCTTTCAAAATTCCAATATTCCCCATTCCTGATCCCAAAATTTCGATATTCAATATTCCCTTTTCTTTCCCTCCTTCGATATTCAATATTCAATATTCGATATTCGATATTCTTTTTTCTTCTCCTTTCCCTCCTCCTCTTTCCTCCCTCCCTTCCCGCCCAGGAATGGACCGAACCCATTAGTGTCACCAACAACATGGGCGGCTTCTGCACCGACCCTGACCTTGTGTTCGATCACAGCGGTATTTTGCATGTCGTGTGGAGTTACGAAATTGACTACTCGTACCGGAAAATCATGTACTCCTCTTCCGCTGATTTCGGCGAAACCTGGATAGCGCCGCTGGACCTGCTGCAAAACAACGACCTCTGGATGTCGCAACCCCATATCGATTGCGATAGTAAAAACAATCTTTACGTAGCATATACACACAATACTATTAATGTTCCTGAAATGATGGTCAAAATGGTGATTTATGATGGCTATGAATGGAGTGATCCGATCCTTGTATCTGAGGAAATGCCCGGATCGGATTATCCCAAAGTTATTACCGATAACAATGATCAAATATTTTTGGGGTTCCACAAGGGGGGTAAATTTTATTACAGGTTATATTCTGATTTTGTTTTAAGCGAGATTTATTGTCCGTATTGCAACTGGGAAGATATTTACCTGCCCGTTGAGGGTGTATTGGCGGAAAACAATAAAATCCATTGGATCGGTTCATCAGCATCTTATAATTATTATGGGGAAAGATTGGAATATTTCCTGTTTGATATTGGTACAAATAGCTGGTCGAATCCACAAATGCCCGTGCAGGATACAATCAAGATCGGTAAAGATATTACCTTGGATAATAACAGTAATCCGGTGTGTGTTTATCGCAAAAAACCATTTGGCGATGATAGGACCAAATTAATCCAAAAAAATGGGAATTATTGGAGCAACCCTGAATTGGTTGCTTGTGTAGATGGCAGCCAGAAATACCAGCAGATCGAAATTGATCAGAATAATGATGTGCATATTGTAGAACAGCAGGAAACAGTGGAAGGATATGGTCTAGTTCATTACAAAAAGTGGAATGAAAAATGGGTGGGGCAATTCATCGATTCCTGTTATATTGTCAATTTTCCAAAATTGCTATTTAACAATAACAGACTTTATTTTGTTTACAGCAAAACATGGGTTGTAGGAAAAGAGTTTGATGGTGATTTATTTTTTACCAGATATGATATTGTGACTGGCCAAATGGAACTACCTGAGATATTACCTGAGTTAGATATTTACCCAAACCCGGGAAGAGATAACAT
>JABMQA010000991.1 GCA_013203545.1 Bacteroidota bacterium | reverse complement strand
CGGTGAAATTATAATCCGGCCAATAAATATATTGATTGGCCCCAATGGAGCGGGTAAAAGTAATTTTATTGGTTTTTTCAAGCTCCTGAACAGCATATATAAACAACAGCTAAAGAAGTATGTAGCTGAGAGTGGATATGAAAACAGGATATTATATTTTGGGCGGAAAAAATCAAAATTTCTTGAAGGAAGTATTGTTTTCAAAACCGTGCAGGGTAATGTGAATAACAGATATGACTTCAAGCTCATACCCCAGGCTCAAAGCAGTGGTTTTTATTTTGAAAAGGACTTGGGGGGATACAACTATTTTGCTACAGGTTATAATGAGAACTGGGATTTCTTAAATCTAGGTGGCGAAGGAAATGAAGAGAGTGAACTCCGAAATAACGGCTCCGTCAGAGCATGTTTTTTATGTGGCTATTTTGAAGATTTTAATGTTTTTCATTTTCATGATACAAGTCCCAACTCTCCCTTAAAGATGGTTGCCAAAACGCATGATTATGATTATCTGAGAGAAGATGGCAGCAATCTGGCTTCCTTCTTGTTTAAGATAAAGGATACTCATCCAAAGCATTTCAAATTTATTGAACACACCATTCGAACTGTTGCCCCTTTTTTCGACAGATTTGATTTAAAACCTGATGCAAAAAACCCGGAGGTGATTTTTTTGAATTGGTTGGAAGATGGTTCAGATGAATATTTCAATGCCCATAATTTATCGGATGGAACTTTGAGGTTTATGGCATTAACAACACTATTGCTCCAACCCGATTTGCCGCGTACAATTATTATTGATGAACCGGAACTTGGGCTTCATCCTTATGCGATCAATAAACTTGCTGCAATGATTAAAAAAGCTTCAAGCAATGCTCAAATAATAGTTTCTACACAATCGGTAACATTTCTTGATCAATTTGAAGCAGAAGATATACTTGTTGTAGAAAGAGAAAACCAACAAACAATCTTTAAACGACAAAACTCCGAATCATTGTCTCAATGGTTAGAGGAATATTCCATTGGAGAACTATGGGGTAAAAACATTATGGGAGGTACACCATGAGCAAAGTAGTTTACATTTTGGTTGAGGGGCCAACGGAAACTGAATTTGTAAACAACTGCCTTTATCCATATTTGTTTAAACATGGTGTTTCGGTGGTGCGGCCTATTGGCATCCAAATCAGTCCGGGACATAAAGGAGGTGATGTTAGATATGAGGCACGCTATAAACCTAATATCCAGCGAATACTTCGAGGCTCAGAGGATCTTTTGGCTACATCGCTAATAGATTTTTATAAACTAAGGAGCGATTTTCCAAAATATCAGGATGCACAAAATAAAAGGAATGTCATAGAACGGGTCACGTTTCTTGAAGAAGCATGTGCTGAAGATATTATTGACCCTCGATTTATTCCCTACATCCAGCTTCATGAGTTTGAAGGATTACTCTTTACAAAATCAGATGGATTTGCTAAAGTTGATGGCATACCTGAGCGTAATTTATCAGAGTTGAATCAAGTCATTGTAGATTATCCCAATCCCGAACTAATAAATGAAGGTGAAGGAACCGCTCCAGGTAAAAGACTCAAGAGATTAATACCAGGTTATAGCAAGCCATTGTATGGCAATTACATTGCCTTGGAAAATGGTTTTGATATTATTTTAGTAAAATGCCCGCGTTTTAGAAACTGGGTCGAAGTGCTAATTCAAAAAGCAACCGTATGAAGTTAGCATTTGAATCCAACCTGCAATATCAGCATGATCCTATCAAGTTGATACCTGCATTATTTGAAGGACACCCTTTGGAAAATTCCGATTACAGTATGAATGCAAATGAAAAAGGTGAGCAAAGTTTTATATGGCATTAGAAATAAAGTTGGGCAGTTGATGGAATAGCCCGGGCTTTGTTGTAAAGCACTTTGCTTGGTCGCAACAGCTAACATACAAAACAAAATCCACAAAAGAGAATGTCAGTCAGTCATCTACTTATTTATCAAATTAATCAGCATAAAAAACCCCCTCCGGTAACTCTTCCCAATAGGTATTTCGTTGTTGTTGATTAAAATCGTATTTCCTTCAATCACTTCCATTTTATTAATGGCCACAAGAAACGATTTGTGAACCCTGAAGAATTGATCGCCGGGAAGCAATTGGGAAATGTTTTTTAAAGAGCTGTAGGTTACGATCTGCCTGCCAGCAAGGTGAATTTTAACATAATCACCGTAGGCCTCAACAAAACAGATTTCATTGAAATTAACCTTGTGAATCCTGCTGTCGGCTTTGATGAAGATAAACTCATCAGCGGCCCGTTCAGTTGTCTCTTTAACAATTGGGTTTGCCTGCTTCCCTCCCGCCAGCAGTTTTTCCTGCGCTTTT
>JABMQA010000087.1 GCA_013203545.1 Bacteroidota bacterium | reverse complement strand
GCAATTATTTTGCCCTTGCTGCCCCAAATCTCATAATTACACTGGTAATAATGATCCATACCAAATCCGAGCTGCGCACTCACACCTTTACCATTGTCGAGGAATGCGCCACCGTAGATGTTGGTTCCTTTATCAGGATCGGTAAAAAGATTGGCTGCTTTAACTTTAAATTCATCACCCAAAATGAAATGTGCAGCGCGAACCGTGTATCCGGCAGCATCCAACAGTGCGCCCCCACCCACCTTATCATCGTATCTGAAATTGTCATCCGGCATGGGCGGGAAACCAAAACTGGCCCTGAATATCCTTATATCACCAATCTCACCATTCTTAATCAATTCGAAAACAAAATTGTGCTGACTGTGGTACTGAAACATAAAATCCTCCATCAATACCAGGTTTTTAGATTGGGCCAGCACAACCATTTCCTTTGCCGATAGATAATCATATGCAATCGACTTTTCGGCCAGGACATGCTTGCCCGCTTCCAGTGATTTCATGATCCATTCGTGATGCAGGCCTGTTGGCAATGGCATATAGATGGCATCAATATCGTCCCGGTTCAGTAAATTTTCATATCCGGTTACTGCCTCACAAGCAAATTGTGCAGCAAATTTTTCAGCCTTCCCCATTGTACGGCTGGCAACAGCCACAAGGTTAAATTCGGGTACTGCCTTGATGGCCGGAATCATCGAGCGTTGTGCGATGGCTGCGCAGCCCATTACGGCTATGTTGAGTTTTTTCATTATGTGTGAGTATTGATGACTTTAGGTCTGAATGCTCCTGGTTAACTGATATTGAATATAGAATAACGGTATAAAATAAAAAATTTAAAACTACTATTTCAAATTCTATGGTTATTCAGTATTGTAAAATGCAAAAATATAAAAACAACCCTTCCCCCCATTCAAAATGTAATCCTTGTCAGGTAATCAAAATGTTCGCCTTCCACCATCAATTCACATTTAAAGCCATTCCTATTAGCAAAATCCGATAGCAGATCAAAGCCTACGAAAAGCCACTTGAAAGGTTGGCTTTTTATCCCATCATATTCCATCTCATAGGTGACTTCACCATAATACTCATTGTTCAAATCAATTTGATAGGACCCGTCCTCCCCCTCAAACATGTAGATAATGTCTGACGAATCCAGCAGCACCTGTCCGCCGGGCTTCAGGATTCTCTTCACCACTTCAAAAAAATCATTCAATCTGTCAAGTGTTCCACAAATCCCTATTCCGTTCATCAGTATCAGGATGGTGTCGAACTGATCCTGTTCAAGGTTAAAAAAATCTGCCTGCCGTGCTTTGTCCAGATTTCGATTCTTCATCACTTCAACGGCATGTGAAGAGATATCAATCGGATATACCTCCAGCCCCCTTTCCTGAAGCATGACCGAATGACATCCTGTAGCAGCGCCCACATCCAGAACGGTTCCTTTACACAGGTCGAGCGCTTGTTGCTCCAGTTTAGGCATTTCTTCCTCAGAACGGAAATAATAACGAACGGGAATATAATCTGTTTCCGTGATATCGGATTCTATTCTGATTTTCTTATCATGAACTCCTGAATAATAATCCGATATAGCCAATCCGAAGGGATCCGGGTTTGCTGTTTTGTTCAATGTTATGGTTTGTTAATTCAATCACAAAAGAAGTCTAAAATTTGTACTTTCGCCAAAAAAACTTTATTCAAAAATAAGCATCACAAAATATATGGTAACCAGAGAACTGATTGATCCCAAAAGTATTGTCGTTGTTGGCGGATCCAATGACATCACCAAACCGGGAGGTAAGATCCTGAAGAACCTGATCGATTCGGGTTATCAGGGTAAACTTTATGTTTCTAATCCAAAAGAATCGGAAGTACAGGGAATAAAATCGTATCGGAAGTTGGATGCTTTGCCGGAAGTTGAACTTGCTATTCTGGCCATTGCTGCAAAATATACCCTGCAAACCATCGAATACCTTGCCTATGTTAAAGGGACAAAAGCCTTTATCATTATTTCGGCCGGTTTCAGCGAAGAGAGTGAGGAGGGCCGGGTGCTTGAGCAAAAAATTGTGGATGTTGTTGATTCGGTGAAGGGATCGTTGATCGGACCCAATTGTATAGGTGTTTTAACGCCGAATCATGCCAGTGTATTTACCGAGCCCATCCCAAAATTAAACCCACAGGGTATCGACTTTATTTCCGGATCAGGGGCCACTGCCGTATTTATCATGGAGTCGGCCATTCCAAAAGGCTTAACTTTTAACAGCGTGTTTTCTGTGGGTAACAGTGCCCAGATGGGTGTTGAGGAAATTCTTGAATACCTTGACGATACCTATGATCCTGCGACGGGCTCAAAGGTCAAACTCCTGTATATCGAAAATATTGATAAGCCCAATAAACTGTTGTTGCACGCATCTTCACTTATTCGTAAGGGATGCCGTATCGCAGCCATCAAAGCAGGTTCTTCAGAAGCGGGAAGCCGGGCGGCCTCATCTCACACCGGCGCACTCGCCAGCCCGGATGTTGCTGTGGAT
>JABMQA010000990.1 GCA_013203545.1 Bacteroidota bacterium | reverse complement strand
TCAGTGCCTTGTTTATGAGAAATATTCTTATCTTTATTCATGGGAAAGATTTTTTGTTTTTGATAACTCAAAGATACTATATATCAATGAGATAACTAATTTTCTTTCCCGTTTATTTTGTTTTTTATGAATTATTCGGGCTAAATATAAAATAAAATATTTATGTGTATTTTTAAAGTGTCTTTTTATCTTTTTTGTATTTCCTGTTTTGTGTATTGTGCTTCGCACGATGACAATTTAAATCTGTGTAAGGGAAACACGGATTTTATTATGTTCTTTAAGACAATTAAACCATTAAATTTTTTCAAAAATGGAGAATAACAAAAACCGTTACAGTAGAAGAAAATTTTTAGAAACAACAGCATTTACAGGTGTGGTTGGAGCATTAAGTGTTGGATCGATTTTATCTTCCTGCAAAAAGAATAAATCAAATAAAGAACTGGGGTTACCACCTTTATTAAGTCATGCTCCTGATGGTAAAAAACTCAAAGCCGGATTAATTGGTGCTGGTAACAGGGGTACAGGAGCAGCCTTTAATTTCTTAGGAGCTGGACCGAACCTGGAAGTAACTGCTTTAGCAGATGTTTTTCAGGAGAGAATTGATAATTGCAAGGAAAGGTTTAAAAAATATAACATTGAAATTCCTGAGGAGAACTGTTTTGTGGGATTTGATGCCTATCAGAAATTGCTTGAAACCGATATTGACGTTGTAATTCTTGCCACTCCTCCGTACTTCAGACCGGAACATTTTAAAGAAGCTATCCAACATAAAAAACATGTGTTTATGGAAAAGCCTTTGGCTGTAGATCCGGTTGGAATACGATCTATCCTTAGCTCAGCTAAAAGGGCTGAATCATTGGGTTTATGTGTAATTACCGGTACACAAAGAAGACATCAACAGGATTACATTGAAACCTATAAACAGATTGCTAATGGTGAAATTGGTGAAATTGTAGCCGCAAAAGCATACTGGAATCAATCTCATGTTTGGTTTCGTACACGCCAGAAAGGCTGGTCTGATATGGAATATATGTTACATAATTGGAATAACTTTGCTTGGTTGAGTGGTGACCACATTCTCGATACTCATGTGCACAATATCGATGTGATAAACTGGTTTACGGGAAAATATCCAAAAAGCGCCATTGGATATGGCGGCAGACACAGGAGAGTTACAGGCAATCAATTTGATTTTTTTAGTGTAGATTTTGATTATGGAAACGGTTTGAGTTCACATAGTATGTGCCGTCAGATAGATAGTTGTGCCGACGGAGTTGGTGAAGTAGTGGTTGGAACAAAAGGATATTCAGTTTGTACTAATAATGCAAATAAAATTTTTAACTTTAATGGTTCCGTGATGTGGGAATATGAATATGCAAAGAGTAATGATGATCCATTAAAACGAGAAGCTAATTCAGCTTATATCCAGGAACACATACACCTGGTCACAGCAATCAGAACAAATGAATATGTAAATGAAGCGGAAAAAACTGCTCTCTCAACATTAACAGCCATTATGGGAAGGGAAGCTGCATATACTGGAAAGCAAATTACATGGGATGAAATCATGAACTCAGATCTGCGTTTTGGACCTTCTGAAAATAAAATGGGATCTGTAAATATGAAATTTGAAGTTCCTATACCCGGAACACCGATTAATGTTTAACTTTTATAAATTTTAAATGTTTTATGAACTTAAAAAACAAATCAAACCGCAGGAAGTTTATCAAAACTTCAATAACTACCGCATTAGGAATTACTGTATTTCCACACATTGTTCCTGCCTCAGCTTTGGGAAGGAATGGTTTTGTTCCACCAGCGACAGGATTGTTTTGGGAGCTATAGTTGTTGGAAGTCAGGGGACAGGTAATATGTATAACTTTCTTAAGAAGAAAGAGACACAGTTTATTGCTGTATGTGATGTTGAACAGAAGCACACGAAAAAAGCAAAACAAATAATTGACCAAATGCAAAAAAATTCTGAGTGCAGAACATATACAGACTATAGAGAATTTCTTGAAAAAGAAAAGATGGATGATGTTAGTATTGCCTTACCGGATCATTGGCATGGGTTAATATATACTGCTGCAGCAAACAAAGGTCTTGATATTTATGGTGAAAAACATCTTGCCAGAACAGTTAAAGAAGGCCGAGCCATTGTTCTGTTTGACGGATCAGATTTTTCAAAATGGTCCGGTCAGGATGGAGAAGTTCAATGGGAAATCAAAGGCAAAGCTATGGAAGTGGTCAAAGGAATCGGCAGTATTAAAACGATTCAACCTTTTGGAAATATCGAGTTGCATGTTGAATGGAGAACACCCAAAAAGATCGAAGATAAAGAAAAGGGACAGGGCAGAGGTAACAGCGGTGTGTATATAAT
>JABMQA010000989.1 GCA_013203545.1 Bacteroidota bacterium | reverse complement strand
TTTTTCAAAATATATGTAAACCGAAGAATGAAAAATGCCCATTTTTTTTATCTTTACCATTGATATTTAAATAATGTATTTGAACTATGAGCAAAATCAGAACCCTTTTGGTAGAGGATGAACGGATCAGCCTGATTACACTGAAATCATTGCTTACAAAGCATTTTGAGGAAATAGAAGTGATAGGTACCGCCGGCAGTGTGGCCGAAAGCATCGAAAAAATCACCGAGTTGAAGCCCGACCTGGTCTTTCTCGACATCTCCCTGCCTGATGGTGAGGGCTTTGATGTGCTCAGCAGCATCGAAAATAAATCCTTCGAAACAATATTTACCACGGCGCATCAGCAATATGCACTGAAAGCATTTGATTTTTTTGCAATCCATTACCTGATTAAGCCGGTTACATTCGAAAGGTTGAAGGATGCCATTGAAAGATATCAGGATGTGCGAAAAGATGACGCCGAGAAGGAGAAAGTGCTTAACAGTTCCAGCCTGGATTTATCCGAACTGATCAAGCAGGGCGAAAACAACCGGCTGGAATTTAAGTCATCACTCAGATGGGATTACCGCCAGAATATGGCCAATAAGAAGCTGGAAGAGGTGATCATGAAATCCATAGCCGCATTCAACAATGGAAAAGGCGGCGTATTATTTATAGGGATTAATGATGATGGTAAAACACTCGGTCTCGAAAAGGATTACGATACCCTGAAACAACCAAACAAGGATCAGTTTGAGCTCCATCTTCGTAACCTCATCAATACCAATTATGGTGTGCCCTATGCCACCAACAACCTCAACATAAGTTTCCCAAAAATCAGGGATACTGAAATTTGTATGATCGAAGTGAAAAAGGGAAGCGAGCCACTTTATACTACCGTTACAGATAAAAGCGGAGCAAAGGTGGAGAAGTTTTTTGTCCGTTCGGGCAACGCCTCACAGGAGCTGGTAAAGCCAAGCAGGATCATGAATTATATGAAGGTGAGGTTTTAGGGGATGCAGAATATTATTCACCTATTCTTATTTTTGATGGATGCTGACTTGTATGAAAAATATCGACTATAATCAAATATTCCTCTGTCACTTCAAAAATAATTTTGTAACTCCATTTTGATACTGAACGGTAGTTTTCAGGTTCATCTGTTAAAAATTCTTCCTCCGAATATTTTTCCGGAAAGTCGTTCAGGCTATGGGCAAGCTCCACCAATTCTTTCTTTACATAACGGGCAGCTTTAACAGAGTCTTCCGTAATAAAATCATAGATGGAATCGAGGTTTTCTTTGGCAACCCGATCCCACCGGATTGGAAGTTTTTTTTTCTTTACCAATTTTCAACCTCCTTTTCAACCTCTTCCTGGGTGATATAATTGCCGGACTTTACCCTTTTAGAAGCTGTTTTGGCTCTATTTATTAGATCTTCCTGAGTTAGTTGCGTTCCATCTACATTATAACCTACAACAACTGGTTTTTTATATTCTTTACTCATGGCATGTACCATTTTCAAGAAAATTTCATCTGCATTGTCAATGTAATGGTGAATCTCTTTTCTTAATTCTGTTGTGCTCATGATATCGTTTTTTACAAAATTAGAAATAATTTTCGCTCTTTGGATTTATTTAATCGTGATTTTCAAATTTCAATTTTTTCTTGCCAATATCAAGGTAATGGCATAATAAATTCTATATTATATAAAACAACTTACATACATTTGCAAAACAACTTTTGTAAATGAATTGTGATGTCGGATTTACTTGTAAAATTGGGGCACCTTTCGGGTGCATCGCGGTTCAGACGGATCAGTGAAAAACTGTATGTGGACGGCGATCAAATCTATAAAAACGCCGGGATTTATTTTAAGGCCAGTTGGTTTTCAGTGTATTATGCCCTGGTGGGTTTGTGTTTTTTGCCCTGTACAATGAAGAGGTTGTCGGCTGTGTTGCACTGAAAAGGTTAGACCAGGATAGCTTTGAGTTTGCAAAACTTTATATACATCCCAATTACAGAAGCCTGGGAATTGCCAGCATACTTATCGACAGGTGCATTTCACGTTGCAAAGAAAACCAGGCCACAGAGCTCTGGCTGCAATCAACACTCAGGATGCCCCAGGCCCACAGGCTCTATTATAAATTAGGGTTTGAGGACAGGCCAGCACCCCTGCAGATGCTGGTTTACGACAGGACTAAGAAGATTATGTGTATGGACCTATGATTCATGCGTATCATATTTTTAAACTCAAAAACCAACACCCAAAATACATCCAAACATTTTACACGGAAAAACGAAAATAGTTTTAACATGAAGAAGCAAATAATTATCAGACACGCAACAACAAATGATCACGGCCAAATCTGGAAGATCATAAAGCAGGTCATAGCATCAGGTGATACCTATGTTTTCGCTCCTGATTCCTCAAAGGATAAAATGATCAATCATTGGTGTAGTGATGCCAAGCATACTTATGTTGCAGAATCAGACGGAGAGATTGTCGGAACCTTTTTCATTAAAGAAAATTTCCCTGACCAGGGGTCACATGTTGCCAACGCTTCCTACATGACCCTGCCATCAGCCTTTGGGAAAGGAATTGGAAGAATGATGGGAGAGTTTTCGCTAAAAGAAGCCCGGCAATTGGGATTTAAGGCTATGCAGTTTAACATCGTTGTAAAGAGCAATGAAAGGGCCATTCGACTATGGAAAAATCTTGGATTTGAGATTGTTGGTGAACTCCCGGAGGCCTTCAATCAGAGAGACAAAGGATTGGTAGATGCATATGTAATGTGGCGCAGGCTTTAGCTAAGTATCTGGTTGCAAAGTTAAAAAACCATTCCTTCCAAATGCCCTATTCATATTTCAAAGTATCAACCGGGTTGACCCTGGTGGTTTTAATCAATTTGAAACCTATGGCCAAAAATGCGATTATAGCAATGATAATTGCTGATAATACAAATGATTCCCAGCCAATTTGAATGCGGTAGGCAAAGTTTTCGAGCCATTTGTCCAGTAAAAAATAGGAGACAGGTGCCGCGATGATATTTGACCAAAGAATCAATTTTACATATTCTTTGGACAGCAGGATCGAAATACTTGAAACTTTTGCACCCATTACTTTTCGAATCCCGATTTCCCTGGTTTTCTGCAGCATATTTAAGGAGGCCAGGGCAAACAAACCCAGGCTGGCAATGATAATTGCTAAAATAGCAAAGATGCCTGCTGCATTGCCGGTGATTTCATCATTCCTGTATTGTTTGTTGTAAAATTCATCAAGGATGAAATAGTCGAATGGGTTGCCCGGGAAAAAATCATCCCATTTATTGTGCAATTGTTGGATGCTCTCCTGAGGGTTTCTTGAATTGATTTTTACTGAAAGGAACCTGTTATTGTCTACCGGCTGATATAAAAAGATCAATGGAATGGTAGCGGTTTTCAGTGACAATTGATTGTAATTATTAATAACCCCCACTATTGTCCGGTTTTTACCACTGAGCCTGACTTTGCGATTCACTGCTTCTTCGGCATCCTTAAATCCCAGGTAGGCTATTGCATTCTCATTGATGATAACGGCAGAATCATCTGCGCTGAAATCTTTCGAAAAATTGCGACCGGCAATGATATCCAAATCAAAAGCCGGAATATAGCTTTCGTCCATACCGATCATGTAAATCACCTTACTCTGGTCCTTGGTTTCTTCAACTTTCCGGATCCCGTTTGCCCAGAATATTTCGTCGCCGGGTACATTGGTAGCGGCACTATAACTTTTAACCTGGGATAAATTTAAAACTTCGTTTTTAAAGGTGTTGTATTTTATGGCATAAAGCGAATCTGTAATTCCGGGTGTACGTATCACGATGGTTTGGTCAAGGTCAATACCAAGATCCTGATTTTTCATGAAAAGGAGTTGATTGTAAACCGTTATTGTTCCTGTTATTAAAAATATTGAGGCCGTAAACTGAAAAATGACCAGTGCTTTTCTAAGGAAAGTTCCCTTTTTATTGGTACTGAATTTACCTTTTAAAACCGAAACAGGTTTGAAGGATGTCATAACAAAAGCAGGGTAAACGCCGGATAAAATGGCCCCCAGGAAGAATAAAAGGAGCAGTGTTATCCAGAAATTACCTCCAGCCAATAAACCAAAAGACAGCTGGCTGTTCATTAACTGGTTAAAGTGTGGAATAACCAGGGCTACGAGAAGAATCGCCAGGAAGGCAGCAATGATATTTATTAAAAATGATTCTAGAATGAATTGATAAATTAACTGCTCTTTTCCTGCACCCACTACTTTTCGAATGCCCACTTCTTTTGCTCTGTCGATGGATCTTGAAGTGGAAAGATTGATAAAGTTGACCCAGGCAATGAACAGAATGAAGAAAGCAATGATCAGCAACAGGTAAACCGAATCCCCGTCACCATTTTCCTGTGGCTCCGATTCCTGTAGTAGATCAGAGTATAAATGGATATCTGCAATGGGCTGAAGGATAAATTCTGCTTTAGAATTTCTGGATTCCCATTCTTCTCTTTTAAGATTTTCCAGCCACTTTTGAAACTTTATTTGAAATACTTGCGGATCGGTGCCCGGAGCAAGTTGGATATAGGTGTTAAAGTCGTACCAGCCCCATGCTGTTTCTGATTGTTGATCTGAGAATTCATTTAATGTCATGTATGAAAAGAGCAATCCAAATTTAATATGGGAGTTGTCAGGAACATTTTTAAGAATTCCGGTTACTGTAAAATTATATTCACCATTCCAGGTCAGGGTCTTACCTAATGGGTCTTCATCCCCAAAATATTTTTTTGCAATTTCTTCGCTTATAACAACCGTGTTTATCTCATTCAGGGCTTTTTCTTTATCTCCAATCAGCAAAGGAAAAGTAAGCATCTGAATAAATGAGGGTGTTGCAATTTGCATTTTGCTTTCCCTGAAACTCTTATCCTTATAGCTTATGGTCCCTGAAACCGGGAAAGCCCTTGCATATTCCAATACTTCCGGGAAATTGTCCTTCATGGCTGGTCCCACTGCCGGAACTGCAGCGGCACATTTGAACAAACATTCTCCCTTTTTGTAAACATTGTACTGTACCCGGTAAATGTCCTTGTAATTTTTATGGAATTTGTCGTAGCTGAATTCAAAGCTAACATATTGCAGGATAAGCAGGCAACCTGCCATACCAATAGCCAGTCCCAAAATATTAATGATAGAAAAGAACTTAACCCTCCAGAGGTTCCTGAATGAGGTAATGAGATAATTTTTGATCATAATTAAAATGCATTTTAATTATGGGACGGAAAATTTAGTGATATGTTACAATTGCAAAAGATTCATAGATTGATGTATTTTGCATTTCTATATAGGCATGAAGGTACTATACAAACCTGATCTATTCATGAATTACGTTTGAATCATTCTTGTTATGTCCTCATTAGCCCATCCTTTAGGGTGGACAAGTGAAATCCATATGACAAATCTATTAAGTCAAAAAAAAACTTGTGAATCAATTAGGCCCAATGTCATGGGGCAAATACTAATGGGATTAAATTTATTCCCAACGAAATTAAACTTTCGTCATAAAAACGAAGAGGTCATCTTTTGGCCCGAGGATAAGTTTTTTCCGGAGCCGGTTGCGCCGTTTGTTGATGGCAATGGCTGTAATATTCAGAATGCTGGCTATTTCTTTAGAGCTAAGATTGATCCTGAGGTAAGCACACATTTTAAGCTCATCGCTGGTAAGGTCCGGAAAAAGCGAATTCATCCTTTTAAAGAATCCCTGGTGGACTTTTTCAAAATGCATCTTAAAGGATTCCCAGTCCTTGTCAAGGTTTATATTGTTCACAATTTCCCCTACAATGCTATTCAACTCATGGTTTTGTTTTCCTTCATATTCATGGATGGTTCTCAGAAGGGAGTTTTTTATACTGGTCAACATTTCATTTTTATTAATAACATGCAGCGTGGCGGTGGATAATTCCCGGTTTTTTAGCTCAATTTCCCCATCCAGTTTTTCTTTTTGTAAGCGACTAAGCTGTTCCCTGGCTTCAAATGCTTTGTTTTCGGCTGCCAGCCCCTGGTTCTCGTACTCCTTTTTCTCTATTTCAAGTTTGTTGAGTTTTTCCTGTTGCTCAAACAAAAGTGTGCGCTGCTTAAGGGTACGGGTCTTCAGGGTGTAGGAATAAACAAGAAATATCAGCATCAATACCAGCAGGATCACGATGAAGGTCAGCTTAATTTTTTGATCTCTTTTTTTCTCCAGTTCTCTTTCGGTTATTTCCTGCAAATAGCGAAATTCCTGTTCTTTTTGCTTCACTTCATGCCTGATTTGTGCTTCAAATATCTTACGTTGCTCGTCAATATTAAAGATGAAATCATTCAGACGGGTGTATTTTTCGAAATACCTGTAAGCCATCCGGAAGTTGCCCATTTCCCTGTATGCCATGCTTAATCCAAGGCATGCATCCCTGATCAGGATGTTATTTATCTCCGAACCCTGGGAGTTATAACCGATGGTTTTTAAATAGTTTTCAGCCGATTTTTTGTAATCCCCCGTCATAAAATAATAGTTGCCAATACTTGTGAATACCGATGCCAGTCTTTCAGCATTATTTTCTTCCTCAATGAGTTTTCTGGAAAGATTGATGAATTTAAAAGCCTCTTTGAATCTTTCCTGCTTGAGATAGACATTCCCGATGTTGTTATAATTTGTGGCAAGAAAGTGATTGTTTTCAAATTCTTTATTTATCCCCACGGCCAGGAAATAGTATTCAAGGGCTTTTTCATATTCCTGCTTAAAGCGGGATATTTCACCGATGTTGTTGTAGGAGGCGGCAATTTCCTTTCGGGCACCATTGGCTTCGTAAGCTTCGAGACTTTTAAGGTAATATTTGCGGGCATTATCAAAATCGCCATGATCGTAGTAACTCCCTCCAATGGCAGAATAGATGTCCCCGGTAACTTTATCAAATCTTTTTTCGGAGATGGCCAGCGCTTTAAAAAAGAAATCCAGAGCCACATCAAATACCTGCTTTTGTTTATATACCCGGCCTACTTCAAGGTTTGCATTTATCAGCTTTTCTTCGTCATTCATCTGTTTTACCACATCAATGAATTGCAGGAATTCTCCATAGGCGGCGCCAAATTCTTCATTTTTAAAAAATATTCTTCCCAATTCAAACCTCTTTTCTGCCTGAAATGCCAGGTTATTAGCAGAGATTGCCGCTGCAATATTTTCTTTTATCTCCTCAGCCATTAAATTCACTGAATCATTTTGCATGGCTTTCAACTCCGGTGATTCAATTGAAAATAAAATCAATGGAATCAACAAGAATAAGATGAATTTTTGACGCATGTTTTACGTTGAAATATTATTGATCTTTATGTCTTAGATTTTGTAAAAGTAATCAATAATCGAACTGCATATATTTCCGCTATAGAACCAACTAAACATTATTTTGTCCAAAGGACTCCTATGGAGATGTGACAAGAATAGGATTAACTGTATATGAAATCGTGATCTCTTGGTGTAACTTTGTGATTCTTCGAGTAACTTTGTGACATAGCTATAACACAGAGAGCCACGGAGAAAACACAAAGTTTCACAAAAAAAACATTTATCATGATCGAAAATGAATTATCAAAAAAAACATTTAGCTATAGAATTAAACCAGAGAATCTTGCCATAGTTTCAATCTTATGCATATGATGACTATTTCGGAATGGGGATGGGTTTTGAAATTTCCCTGTCGCCCATTTCATCATTCATCCAATTCATAAATGCTTCTATATTGGCCTCCGCTTCCGGTACCGCATCCTGAAAGGGTATAGTTCCTTCAACCAGGGATTGAAAGTAAGTGCTAAACATATAGGCCGAAATCTCATTGGGGTGATCGATTCCGCGGGAAACGGGAAAGGACAGGGCATATGCCGGGATGTCCGACATTTTTAATTGTACCAGCTTACCTTCCTGGTCTTTTCTCACTTTGTATAATCTATTTTCACGAACAATTTCAAAAACTGCTTCCTGGAAGTCTTTACCCATCACGGGTATTTCAGGCCCTTCTTTTAGTAGGGTTCTGACCCAATACAATGTTTGCCCATCCTTGTCATCCGGAACAAGCCATTCCGGGATGGGGGCATCCGGGTTGGAGAGTTGGTTGACCACAATTTCATTTTCCGGTTTCACAAAGGCCTGGATGAAATTCCAGCGTTCAGTATAAAGTTGTGTGAATTTAGATTTGAAAACCCTCTGTAAGGTATGCATTTGTTCGTGTACCAAAAGTCCCCCGAACTTTTTTAATAGTGCATTTTTTTCATCCGTACTCATCTCGTCGCTCCATCCTTTTATCAGGTGATCCATATGTTTTTGGCTGAGAATAATGAAAGTTCCCCTTGTATGGCCAAACCCCCCACACAGCCAACCCTCAATTTTAATAAAGCGCCATGGCTGGCCGGCCATCAAAGAGAGTTTATTTTCAAGCAGGATGTTGTTTACTTCGTTTACCGCCCATAAAATGCACGCTTTCTCTTTATCACTAAAATCTGTAACAGCTGATGAAAACTTTTCCCGGGCAAACAACCTTGCTTCTTCCGGATCACTGTTGGGTGCTTTCTCACCTGTGAATGCTGCAATTTCCCTGGCTTGAAGTTGAGAAAAATAGGGCTCAAAGCTCTCATCCAGGATGGCTGTCTGCCCATCTTCTTTCGATAAAAGATCAATCCTGGGACGCACCAGGGGGCTGTTGAGGATTATTTTAATCTGGTGATCGTTCAGGCTGAATTTCGGATCTACCCTGTCTTTGAACGCTCCGTCACCCTGTAGGTTTGGGATGGTATCAGGAACAAGTGAATCGTCAACAGCATGTATTAATGAAAGGTTATGACCCACTTCGTGGGCAATCACAAAAGCCTGCATGTATATGAGGTCTTCTTGCTCCGGATCCGCATCGCCTAGCACGATAAATGTGATATTTCCACCCTGCATCCCCCGACCCAGGGGGCCTTTGTGTCCGTCCACCGCATTCACAAAAAACATGTTCACGATATCCTCCTGACCGCGGAGCAATCCCGATTCAGTGGCGTTTTCCACAATCTGGTCCAGGTTAATGAGCCCATCGCGGGCAGATGTGCTGTTGTAATAAATGGGTTCAAGAAAATGGAAATCAACACCAGCTTTCTCATAGGCCCCATCAATAAGGTCTTCGGGTAGGTTCATCGGGGCAGGGCCGCTGCCTGAATCGCTTTGAACAACAATGGGCTGAACCATCAATACAAATGGGCTCAGTTCCTTTGTTGGAGAATCTGTGTTTTCCTTTACGCTGTTACAGGCCGATACCAGTATCAACAAGAGGAGGAATAGAAAAGTGTTTCGCATTATGATGAATTGCTTTGAAGGTAAAACTATTGATTAATATTTATTTTATAATGATCTTCCTCACCACAATGGCGCCATCAATGGTATGGATCCTTACAAAATACATCCCTTCCGGCATTTCAGCAACAGGGATTGTAAACGAATTGGTAGAAATATTTTCAAATCTTGCGACAAGATTTCCGGTAACATTGATCATTTCAACTGCACTTATTTCCATGTTGGATGAAAGGGTCAGTTGTTCGTTGGCCGGATTGGGAAAGAGAACGATCTCATCCTCTCCCAAATTGGTCAAATGAGTTCCCACACCTACAACATAGTCATGAGGGACATCTTCCGCACTTAATGCTCGGAAAGTTGTGTCATTGGTTTTTTGCCAGATGACCACCACGAATTCAAGGCTGTCGGCATTCCATTCCGGTGGCAGGTTGCGGGTAAAAGATGAGTTGAAGGAAGTTCCTGTTTCGATGGCTCCGTTGGCAATATTGTCTCCCCACATTTCTTCTTCGGTTGGAATAAAGGTGCCTCGTGAAATTCGTTCGCCAATTACTGTTTCATAGGTATTGCCAACATTTTGTTCATACTCAATTCCGTTTTCGAGAATGAAGGCGTTCACCCAGAAATCTCCGTCAGTACCATCGAAGAATGTTGTTGTAGCACTCAGGTTGATCTGATCATTGTTGATCTCATAACCAAAAGCAACATTTGCCACCACCGGTATTTCCATAAAATTATCGTACTCGGCAATAATATCTTCCACAGTAGGGGGCCAGACATCTACCTTTACACCACTCAAATTGAAGGAGGGGATGCCCTGACCGCTTCCGTTCAAGATATTATGAAATGCACCTGATACCGGATCTCCGATGGTGCTGGAGGAAACATGGGCATTAATAGAACAGATCTCATCCCGGTATTCGGTGTAAATTTCTTCAAACACCCAGTGGTAGGTGCCGCAGGGGCCGCACCAGCTGGCAGTTGTTTTCAGCATCAGGGCCTTTTTAGCTGAAAGTACCGGGTAAAGAGGAATATCGCCTGGTAAAATGGTGGGTTCGTCTGTTGAAAACACCAGTGTCCATTCATATCCAAAGTTGATGATGTTTATCAATTCTTCGTTGTCGCTGTTTCTGAAAATGAAATACCCGTCATTGTCGGTATAATCACTGAATCCGTTTCCACCATCGTCATAGATTGAAAACCTGTAACAACCTGGTTCCAGGTTAAAAGTCTCGTTATACACCGTGTATTGTTGCAGCGTGACCGATTCCTGTAGAATATTGCCTTCCGCATCTGCCAGTTCCCACCGGTTTTGCGATGGCCAGGTATCTGTTCTGAATTCGATGGAGGGCTGGGGTCCGGTTTTGTCGGCATTATCAAAAAATAAATCAGAAACATTGTTGGTGGGGTCCTCATCAGGCTGGTTGTTGGGCTCCCCGATCCAGACCTTTAAATAGTTATTGTAGGCATACGGTGAATAAGCTATGGCTGGCAGTTCTACCGCTTCAGTCTCCAGGTAGGCCAGTTCTCCACTCCAGGTGTACTCGGAAACAGAACCATTGTTTACAGTGTATTTTATGGTAGCCGAAGTAAGATTTGTGTTGCCACTGTTCCTGAGCCTCACTTTTGGGATGACTTCCTCCCCACAAACTAAATCCGCTTTTTCGAGATGCGGATAGGTCACACCCTGGCATGCTGTCCCGTTTAATGCCAGGATATCTTCAATGGATGCATCGTAAGGTTGTATGATTTCAGAAAAGAAATACACATCTGAACCAAGAATTTCCCTCGCTGTTCGTACCTTTTCATCATTTTGGACATAGGCAACTATTTTACAATAGTCTGTAACAAGAGTGGGATCCATTTCCAGGTTAAAGCTTATGGTATCCACACCGGATGGGATGTTTATCGCTGTACCATTGTAGTCGGGCAGCATCTTTCTGCAAATATCATTTAATTCCGTTTCACCCATCCACAACTGGTCGATGTGTGATTCGGTGAGAACCACCCGTAAAATTCCTGTTGAAACAGTGGATACCTTCTCAGCAATCACATCTACAGTAAAATCATTGTTACCATTGTCAGTTACATTTACCTGCACTCCAAAGGCCGGCAGGGTATATTTCCGTTCTTCATAGGCGGCTTCATATTCTTCAAATACGTTATACGTTGGCACGATGAGCCCGTCGGCAATTGTTGTGGGAAAGCCTGAAATCAAAGGTGTATAGTAACTATACATTCCATCGGCGTCCGGATTTTCATAAAACGGATGCGAATAGCTGCTTGCCGACTGGTAACTAATCACACCAATGTCGGCGCCCTCTTCAATTAAGGTATGAATGTGTTGGATGGCGATGGGACATGCCCCGCAATAAATACCTGAAAATTTCTCAAAAACAACATAATCCCTTATTGTAACTCCCTCAACGTTGAACAAGATTTTATAAACCGTTTGGTTAACCCCGTTTTCTGCTGTTACGGTTATGTGGGCGGTACGGTCCTCCTGATTTGCGGAAAAAATATTGATTGCTTCTGCAATGTCCACACTGGCATTTATGTCCGTTGGTGTAGCTGTTATGTCCGGAGCCTGGGTAGTAGTTTCCGGAAGCATGACCACGTATTCTAAAGTTTCCGAGTTGAATTCGGGATCCAGCTCACCAAAAGAGAGGGTTATATCGTCCAGGCTTGAAATACTGGAAATCTGATCGACATTAAATACGATGCTATAGGTTATTTGCTGGGATTGGTCCTCGGAGGTTACAAGGACAGTGGTTGTACGCTCGACAATGTTGGGCGAGGTTACAGAGACCGCATTGGTATTTTCAACTGTGGCATTTACATTTGTCG
>JABMQA010000086.1 GCA_013203545.1 Bacteroidota bacterium | reverse complement strand
CCATCTCCATCACCGCCGGGATTGCAAAAAATTGCATATCCAGGATTTGGTACCAAACACATGATTATGCTACAAAATAATTGAAGTAATAAAGTCGCTTTTCGAAGGTTAGTAGTCGGGTTGTTTTTACCCAGGTGGAAAATTGAAATGCTCATACGATAATTTTATTTTTTGATTTTCTTTGATCAATACAAAAACAATATCTACCGGTTTTTTTCCATTTTAATTAACGCGATGAAAAGTAAATTTATATTGGAAATAGTAACAATTGATCTCATGAAAATTATTCTTTATTCCTGAAACTTCAAATACAAAATCATCTTCCTGAAATTGCACATCGGCACCGAGATATGGAGACAATAACATGGCATCCTCCCTACTCACTTCATCCCATTCAAAACTATATTCATCATAATAGTCTGGATAAGTTTCCTCTACCGTCACTACGAATGGCCCTGACAATACACTGTTACCTACAATGTACTCGATTTCCGGATGAAAACTCACACTATACTTATCAGGTTCATTTATTTTTTGTATTACATAGATATTCCCCGGAACATTTTCAACCTCAGTGTAAACTGGCTCTGTACAATTAACCTTTACATTGCCTTCAGGATTGAGATACAAGATGTCATTTATTACCTCAAAGTTATAGCTATCATAATTAAAAACGCCTGTACCTGTTGCTGTCGATCCATTTGGGTCAAATGTTATATCAAAATCAAGATGAAATGTACATTCGAATGATTTCCATTTATAACAATATTCCCAACTAAATCCCGAATATTCATAACAGGTCGATCCAAAATAATACTCAGGAGGGAGAATATCAGAAATTTCCCCCTCAAGGGTACATTGCCACTTTTCGAGCGCTCCAACCTCAACTGTTGTTTGTTCAGTAACTTCTGTTGGAATGGATTCGCAGGTACACGACTCAAATTTCCCAGTAATTTTCGCAACACCATTTGACGTAGCCTTAAATTTTGCTGAGGCCATCCCAAGTGCATCCGTTTTTATCTCTGTTTCATTTAAGGTTCCATGATCATCCACATCCAGCTTAATGGTTTTTCCTTCCATAAACTCATCGCCACACCTTAAGAAAGCATTTATCACCACCTCCTGTCCGATTTCAATTTTATCCTCTAAAGAAGTGATTATAAGCTCCGGCTTACACCCCAACAGCAACCGGATGTTCATATTGATGATATTCTGCTGCCCCCCCACATACCAATCATCGTCGTAAATGTACATGGTAAAGGGGTACGATTCGGGAGGTTTGGTTCCCACCAGTGTTTGAAACATATCCTCCACCGAACCGAATTTGTAACCAATATCGAATTCGGCACCTACAATCCCATAGCAGCAACCTTTAACCATTGCCCGGAAGTTAAAAGGATTTACTGTTTCGATAAACCATTGTACAAATTTGTTGCAGGCTTCGGTAGGGCTGGCCGAATTCTGCATAAACTCCTTGATTTTTGAAACAATGGCATATTCGGGTGGAAAACGAAAGGCACCCCATTCGGAAAAGTGGGACAATTCTGCTGTGATATACGCGCCGGTTTCATCCGTAACAGCGGTAACGGTTTCCTCTTTCCATCCCTGTTTTGCCTCATTAAATACATACATGCTGTATTGGGTGTTGGGCATAAGTGACTCTTCCAACGGAATTCGAACTGTAATCGGCTGGATGAATTGTAATCCGTCAGGTAGCAGGTTCATTCCTCCAAGATAATACGATGCATTCAAATCAGCATATTCTAGCAGTTCATTGGCGTTGGCTAACGGTGTAATTGAAATATCCGTAACATTGGACAAAGCTCCCTGTGGAACCATAATTTTAAAACCCTCCGGTGTGGTGATCACCCCACCATCAGGTCCGATTTGCTGCGTGTAGGTGGGTGTATGCTGCGGGGAGGTACCATTGTCCTTTTTGCAATTTGATGCTTGCAATAACATCAGTAAAAACACAGCGCCAAGAATGACCAACAGTTTGCTTCTTATGATATGTAAGATTTGGATAAATAATTCCATTTTTCTTTTTTTGACTAAAATTAAATACAAATATTCATATAAAAGCCAGTTAAATACTAAATTAAAATGTATCCCCCAACGAAAATATTACCAAAGATATCATATTTTTCGTCAAGAAGATACATCACCAAAAGAGCAAATATGAATTAGATGTGTGAACGCCGTGGTTTTTCATGTGAACGCAAGGGTTTTCGTGATGAACGCGTGAAAAATGTTGCAAGTTTTAGGTTTCCAGGTTTGATTCATTTTTACACCCAAAACCAAATCTTCTCTATCCACTTCTAAAAATTTTCTATTTTTACCCGTCTTTAAATTACCGTATGAAACGCAGAAATTTTATCAAAACCGGTACATTGTTTTCGGGTGGAATGCTGGTTGGCAGCTCGCTGGTGGCCAAATTAATGGTTCAACCTGAAGTACTGGATGCGGCTTCGGGGCACTTCTCCTACGAAAAAATGGTGCGGGTGGGATGTCCGGCGCATAACTGCGGTGGGCGATGCCTGTTGCGGGTTTACGTGAAGGAAGGTGTTATCATCCGCATCGAAACCGACGACCGGCCCGGCGATACGCTCGAGAACCCGCAATTGCGGGCTTGTCTGCGGGGCCGCGGTTACCGGCACCGCCAGTACCATACCGACCGGCTAAGATACCCAATGAAACGCACCGGCAAGCGGGGTGAAGGGAAATTTGAGCGGATCTCCTGGGATGAGGCTACTGATATCATGGCCGAAAACCTGACAAGGATCAAGGATAAATACGGAAATTCATCTCTCTATATCCCATATGGCACCGGCAGCTACAACCAGACCAATGGCCGTTGGCCTGCCGTTAGGCTTCTGAATCTTTTTGGTGGAGCCCTTGGGTATTACAACTCTTATAGTTGGGCATGCATCAGCAAGGCAACACCCTACGTTTACGGAACCAATATCACCGGCAACCAGCGCCAGGACTGGGTGAACACAAAATACATCATCATGTGGGGCTGGAATCCTTCGGAGCTGCGTGACGGTACCAACAGCGAATATTTCGTGAAAAAAGCCCGTGAAAACGGCGCACGGGTAATCTGCATCGACCCGCGGATGACCCTCAGTACGGTCTCCCTGGCGGACGAATGGATACCGATCAGACCCGGGACCGATACCGCCCTTATGAGTGCCATGGCGTACGTGATGATTGATGAAGGCCTGTACGACAAAGATTTCGTCAGGACGCACTGCCTGGGTTTTGATCACACCCAAATGCCTGATGGCCTTGAAAACGAAGAGAGTTATAAAGATTATATTTTCGGTATAAAAGACGGCCAACCTAAAACACCGTTCTGGGCCGAAGGGATCACCGGGATTCCAAAAGAGACCATCGCCCGAATAGCCCGCGAATATGCCACCACCAAACCGGCCATGCTCTACCAGGGTTACGGCATGCAGCGTCGCGCCTATGGCGAACAACCTGTGCGGGGTGGATGTGTACTGTCAGCCATTACCGGCAATGTTGGCATACCTGGAGGCTGGGCAAGCGGCATTGCGTTGCAGGCCAACGATGGCGGGCCTTACTGGAGCATATTCCCCGAACTTGATAACCCGGTTAAGACAAAAATTCCCACTTTCCTGTGGTCGGAGGCGGTACTTCGGGGAAAAGAAATGACTGCCGAAGATGGCGTTACCGGAGCAGGAAAACTCGACAACAACATTAAAATGATCTGGGCTGTGGCTTCCAATGCTATCATCAATCAGCACGGGAATATTAACCGTAGTATTAAGATTATGCAGGACGAATCGTTGGTGGGATTTTTTGTGGTTCAGGATAATTTCCTTACACCTACCGGACAGTTTGCCGACCTGCTGCTGCCCGCCTGCACCCAGTTCGAAACATGGGGAATCGAGGACGGCTGGAAGTATGGCGACGACGTTTTGCTGATGCCAAAAGTGATTGAACCGCCATGGGAGACGAAAAGCGATTACCGCATCTGTGCCGATATTGCAGAAAAATTGAATCTTAAAACCCAGTTTACCGAAGGAAAAACCGAAAGGGACTGGGTGGAGCAATTTGTTAACCACTACCGCGAGAACCGCTTTCCCGATATTCCGAATTTGGATGAATTTGAAAAATCCAATGCAGGTGTTTATGCTGTGGATGTTACCAAACCGAAAATTGCCTTTGAGGAATTCAGGAAAGACCCGGTTAAAAATCCATTGCCAACACCCTCGGGAAAAATT
>JABMQA010000988.1 GCA_013203545.1 Bacteroidota bacterium | reverse complement strand
TTATAATTAAAGCCTGGCGTCCTTCAACTGTTCCAGTTTCCACGAGCACTTCCCCACC
The DNA here is from genome assembly GCA_013203545.1 of Bacteroidota bacterium. GTDB lineage: Bacteria > Bacteroidota > Bacteroidia > Bacteroidales > 4484-276 > JABMQA01. The sequence goes on along the minus strand of JABMQA010000988.1, from coordinate 5,227 downwards.
ACCGGCATAATTGTACATATTTCTGAATAACTCGCTTACTGCAGTGGTAATCCGGGTCTGGTCCACAATTCCCATTTGCAGGTACTTGGCATGGTGGCGGACCAGTTGCCTGACCTTTACAATGTCGTGCTCAGTTTCAATATTATGTTTACCGAGCTCCTCCCAGTTATTATCAAATGTGATTTCCTGCATTATCGTCGAATTATTTATATCCCAAAATCCTGTTTATCAAGGCGTTTTTCAAGCATCTCCATTCCTTTTTCCATGTTCAGGGCTGTATCCACGCCGGGCATTTCCAATCCGAGTTCCACAAGTGTGATGGCAACAGCCGGTTGCATACCAACAATCACAACGGCAGCATCCATGATGGAAGCCATGGAGGCCATCCCCGAAAGCATCCGTCCAATAAAGGAGTCAACCATTTCAAGTACAGAGATGTCAATTAATACGCCCTTGGCACCGGTTTTCTCAATTTCCTCAAGAATCTGGGATTGTAGTTGTATGGCCAGTTTATCATGCATGTCCACCTGGATGGAAACGATCAAAAAATTTTTGATCTTAATGATGGGGATTCTCTTTTCGTGTATGTCCATATTCATTTATTCAGTAGTTTCGTCAGAATTAGTACGTAATAATCTCAATCTGGCATCTTCTGACTGTTTATTTTGTTTCATGGCAAAAATCATGGCATCCTGCAGTGTGGCTTTGGTTCGGATGACGGAAAGATCTATACCCAGATGAACAATGGTTTGTGCTATGGCCGGGCTGATGCCTGATATAATACATTCTGCTCCCAGTAGCCTGGCGGAAGTGACTGTTTTCAGCAGATGGTTTGCCACCTGCGTATCCACTGTTGGCACCCCTGTAATATCCAGAATCGCCATGGTGCAACCGGTATCAACAATTTTTTGAAGCAGGTTTTCCATCATGATCTGGGTCCGCTGGCTGTCGAGTGTACCAATAACTGGTAGAATTAATATATTATCCCATACTTTGGACACGGGGCTCGAAAGTTCCAGCAAATCTTCCTGCTGCTGGACAATTGTTTTTTGCTGCTCCTGAATTTTGGATAATTTTTCTTCTACCTCTTTTTGCATTTTCTCACGCTGTCGGAGTTCATCGGTCAGGTCGTCGATAAGCAGATCAATGGCTGCTTCGATACCACTCAGGTCATCTTCGGTTTCACTTTCGACACGGGCATCCATATCGCCGGCGGCTACTGATGCCAGAACGTCCTCGATGTGGTTGATACGCTCTTTTATTTTTTTAATATTGTATGTTTCACTCATGGTTATGATCTCCTTTTCTCAAGCCAGGTTATGGCTTCATTTTTATCTTTTAAAAAATTTGCCTCGGCCTTTAATGAGCCAAGTTTCATCAATACTTTGGCAATCATGCGTACTGCAGCGCTGGCACCAACAAATGCTACATCAGTGAATTTTGCCTGATTAAGCATCTCATTGGTAACCGAACGGGTTTCACGGCTTTCCATTTTTCCGGCATCCGTTAAATCAACAATAAGTTGCCGGTAGTGCTTACCCACCAGTAGCTCGTTGTATAACCGGCCAAACTGCCTTGTTTCATCGGTCGTAAATTCTCCTGTAATGGTTTGTACCAGGATTTGATGATCCTCATCAAAATAAATTTTATGTTTCATGGTATTGATGTTTTTAATATGAATTAAAAATTTCTGCCAAGATAAATAATCTATATAAAGTTAGCAAAGATAAATGAATTTAAAATTCGTAAACTTGCAATCTGAAAATTTGCGTGAATGAAAAACCTGCTTGGAATTCTGAATTATATCAGGGGATACTATGGATATGCCACACTGAATATTTTCTTCAATATTCTATCGGTAATATTTAACCTCTTTTCCCTTACAATGGTAATTCCTTTTCTTCAATTGTTGTTCGATAAAACAAAACTGGTATATGAAGTCCCTGAATTTGCCCTGAAAACGGAGGTTATGGTTGATTATTTCAACTATTACATCAGTAGAATTATTATCGAGAAAGGTGAAATTAATGCCTTAATGTTCATTTCATTTTTGGTTGTAATCCTGTTTTTTCTAAAAAACCTGAGCCGGTATATGGCCATGTTTTTTCTGGCTCCTTTACGAAATGGTGTGGTAATGGATATTCGAAACGATATTTACGGAAGAATTTTAATCTTACCACTGGCCTATTTTTCGGAGCAGCGTAAGGGAGACATCATGTCGCGCATTACCAATGATGTATCCAATATTGAGTGGTCCATCATGCAGTCGCTGGAGATGATATTCCGTGAGCCACTTACCATTGTTGTGTTTCTGGTTACACTTATGGTAATTAGTCCCACACTTACCATATTTGTGATCGTTTTACTTCCGATAACCGGGATTCTGATTGCCTGGGTAGGTAAAAGCCTGAAACGTACATCGGCAAAAAGTCAAAAAAAATTGGGTGAAATATTGTCTATTGTGGAGGAAACCATATCTGGGCTACGGATTATAAAGGGTTTTAATGCCATCGACATTACCGACCAAAAATTCCGTGAACAAAATTCGATGCTCACATGTATAATGATCCGCCTTTTCCGTAAACGCGACCTGGCATCTCCGATGAGCGAATTTTTAAGTACGCTGGTTCTGGTGGTAATTCTCTGGTTTGGAGGTCAACTTGTTCTTAACGAAAATACGAGCTTGCAACCCACTGTTTTTATTTTTTACGTGGTGGTGTTTTCTCAGTTGATTGTTCCTGCCAAATCGTTCACCGAGGCATATTACAACGTACAGAAGGGTATAGCATCGGCTGAACGGATAAATGAGATTATTGATGCGGAAGAAGTTATTACGGAAAAACCCGATGCGATATTAAAAGAAGATTTTGTTGATTCCATTGAATACCAAAATGTCAGCTTTGCATATGAGCAGGAAAATGTGCTCAGGGAAATTAACCTCACAATAAATAAGGGCCGGATGGTTGCGCTGGTAGGGGCTTCAGGAAGTGGGAAAACAACCCTGGTGGATTTGTTGCCCCGGTTTTATGATTGTTCCGGTGGCCAGATTCTCATCGATGGGAAACCTGTTAAAGATCTGAAAATTGATGGCCTTAGAGGTTTAATGGGAATTGTAACACAGGAAACCATTCTTTTCAACGATACGGTATTTAATAACATCGCCTTCGGAATGGAGAATGTGCAAAAGGAAGATGTGATTGAAGCTGCAAAGGTGGCCAACGCGGATGAATTTATCCGGAATATGCCATACGGGTATGATACCAATATTGGCGACAGGGGGGTGAAAATGTCCGGTGGCCAGCGTCAGCGGATTAGTATTGCGCGGGCCGTGCTTAAAAATCCGCCGATCATGATACTGGATGAGGCTACTTCAGCGCTGGATACCGAATCGGAACGACTGGTTCAGGATGCCCTTTTTAAACTGATGAAAAATCGTACTTCTGTGGTAATTGCACACCGACTGTCCACTATTCACAACGCTGACGATATTATTGTTCTGGATAAAGGCAGGATTGTTGAACGTGGAAATCACCGGGAACTATTTGAAAAGGATGGTGTGTATAAGAAACTGTGCAAAATGCAGTCGTTCAAGTAGGGGAGCCCGATTAAAAAAACATTATTGAGGTGATGCTGCTGCCGGTAATGATACGGTAAATGTAGTACCTGCCCCAACTTTACTTTTCACTTGAATCGTCCCCCCATTTCTTTCAATAAATTCCTTACAAATGATAAGGCCGAGGCCTGTTCCTATTTCTTTGGCGGTGCCCCTGCTATTTATTTTTTCGTCGATCTTAAACAGCTTTTGCATATTTTCCTCATTGATGCCAACACCCTGATCGGTAATATTTAAATCAACCATTTGTTTAGAATCCAGGTCGGCTACGGCTTTATTGAGGCCTTTGCCGGTTATCTGTATTGAGCTTCCGGAATGGGAAAACTTTATGGCATTCGACATAAGGTTTCGGATAATGGTAGTTACCATATTATAGTCAGCAAATACATGCAACGAATTGTCGATATTGCACTCAAGGGTTAAGCGCTTTTTATTGGCTGCTGATTGGATTAGTGCTAAATTTTCACGGCAAAGATCATAGAGACATAAACTTACGGGATTAAATTCGATAATTCCCCTTTGCGACTGCGACCAGGCAAGTAAATCCTGAAGCAGCGAATAGGTGCTTTCGGTAGCTTTTCTGATTTCTTTAATGATTTCTTTTTTCTCGTTGTCGGTATAAAGATCGTATTCCGTGTCAAGGAGTTCCGACAAGCCCATCATAGCACCAAAAGGACTCTTTAGATCATGCGATATGATGGAGAAAAATTTATCCTTGGTTGCATTGGCTTCAGTAAGTTGCGCTTCCGATTCTTTTAATTGCTTTTCAAATTGCTTTCGAAACTGAATCTCCCCCTCCAGTTGTTTGTTTGTTTTCTTTTTGTCGCGGTATCGAAAATAGGTAAAAAAGCCAAAAGTTGATGCAAAAAATATTAAAAGGATATAAAAGAGATGATTTGCGGTATTCAGTTTTTTTTCCTTTGTAAGGAGTTGTATCTGTGCTTCCTTTTCAGTCATATTGTACTTGGTCTGCATTTCAGCAATATTCCGGTCGGTATTTTCGGTAAAAAGGCTATCGCGTAATACGGCAAATTTTTCAAAATAAACCAGGGCGTTTAAATAATCGCCTTGTTTTTTATAGAGTTCTGCATATTCACGGTAAATCTCCATGATGAGTTTCCGGCCTGGAATTTTACGTGCATCATCAAGGGTTTCGCCAAAAAGTAACCTGGCCATTTCATACTGGCCCATTTCCATATAGGCCTTGGCTTTTTCATATTTTGAAATGGCTGTTCCATAATAATTTTGCAGCCTGTTGTATATTTCCAGCGCTTTTTCGTAATAAATCAATGCTTTAGATTTATCAGCAAACTGTTCAAAGGTAACATTACCAAGATGGTAATACATATTACTTTCTCCGTACAGAGCGCCTGTTTCCTGATATAACCCCAGGGCTTTCTTGAACATTTCCTTTGCCTCATCAAACTGTTTGAGCGACTGATAAACAAGCCCTGTTGTTCTTAAGGAGTAAGCAATTTGTTTGGGATCTCCAAGGTCATATTTAATATCCAGGGCACGAAGGTTATAGTTGAGCGCATTTTGATATTGTTCCAGCGCAAAATAAACGTTCCCGATGTTGGCCAAACTATAGGCTATGCCCATCTTATTGCCTAT
>JABMQA010000987.1 GCA_013203545.1 Bacteroidota bacterium | reverse complement strand
GTTATTGAAACGGAAAACCTGTTGCAACAGGCTGAAGAAAAAGGTAATTGGTTAATGGCTGAAATTTCAGCAATGAAAAATCCGGATATCAAAGAAATCCGGGGAAAAGGATTGATGATAGGCGTGGAATTTAATTTTGAAACAAAACCTTTGGTGCTGAAAATGCTTGAAAATGGTGTCTTAGCAAATGCTACTGCCGATAATGTTTTACGCTTGGTACCGCCTTTAAATATAAGTTACGAAGATTTGGAAAAGGCAATGGAAGTATTAAAAAAATCATTAAAAGAAATTAAAGACAATGGCTAAAAAGAAAATAGGAATTATTGGTGCAACTGGTTATACCGGATCAGAATTGGTGCGTATTCTCACCAATCACCCCGATGTTGAAATCACCATGATTACTTCAGAAAGCAGAGCCGGAGAATTATTTTCGGATGTGCATCCTTTTTTACAGGGAATTGCCGATCAGAAATTGGTATCGATTAATCATATAGATGAATACGAACTTGATCTTGTTTTTCTTGCATTGCCACACGGTGTTTCCATGGAATTCGTAAAACGTTTTAAAGATAAATATTTTAAAATTATTGATCTTTCCGGCGATTTTCGTTTTAGTTCACGGGAAGTTTATGAAGAATGGTATAAAATAAACCATGTTTATCCCGAAGGAATTGAAAAAGCAGTTTTCGGAAGTCCGGAATTGTATTTTGATAAAATTAAGGAAGCGAATTTAATTGCGAATCCGGGTTGTTTTCCTACAAGTGCAATTTTAGGTCTGGCGCCATTACTGAAAGCCAATCTGATTGAAACAGACCGGATCATTGTAGATTCAAAAACGGGTGTTACAGGAGCGGGAATAAAAGCAAAATCTGTAAATCTTTATTCGAATGTAAACGATAATTTTAAGGCATACGGATTAAAAAATCACAGACATACTATTGAAATTCAAGGAATATTGGATAATGTTTCTGGAAAAGAAACCTTGATTCAATTTACACCGCATTTATTGCCTGTGGACCGTGGTATTTTAACCACTATTTATGCACGCCCAACAGAAAAAATGGATGAAACCAAACTAAAAGAACTTTACACTACCTTTTATGCAAATGCTCCTTTTGTTAGATTAAGAAAACAAGAGCCAGCCATAAAAGATGTGAGGGGAACCAATTATTGCGATTTATATGTAACCTATGACATGCGAACCAATATGGTGATTATTGTTAGCGTTATTGACAACCTTCTTAAAGGAGCAGCTGGACAGGCAATCCAAAACATGAATATCATGTTTGGCCTGGAAGAAACCAAAGGACTGAATCTAATACCGTTAAACCCCTAATATTTAATTTAAAAGAAAATTTAACAAACAATAATATTTATTTAAATGATTAAAAATATAACAAACGTAAGAGGAATAACTTGTTGGGGTGCACATACAGGTGTTAAATCTATGAAAAGGGATTTAGCCATCATTTTCTCAAAAGTGCCGGCAAGTGCTGCTGCTGTATTTACGCAAAATCGAGTGGTTGCAGCGCCAGTTACCGTATCAAGAAAACATATTACAGATGGTAAAGCACAAGCCATTGTTATTAATGCGGGAAATGCAAATGCCGCCACAGGAAAACAAGGAATGGAAGGTGCCGAAGCCATGGCACAAACATTAGCTGAGGAATTGAAAATTGACAATGAGTTGGTGTTGGTGGCTTCCACAGGTATTATTGGCATCAAATTTCCAACCACTGAAATTATTAATGGCATTCGAGAAAATGCAAAAAATCTGACCAATAGATCCAATGCAGGATCCTTTGTTGCAAACGCTATTTTAACCACTGATACATTTGCCAAAGAAGGTTTTGTGGAGTTTGAAGTTGACGGACGTGAAATTAATATGGCAGGAATTGCTAAAGGTTCTGGAATGATTCACCCAAATATGGCCACGATGTTGGCGTTTATTGTTACAGACATCGCTATTGAATCTAAGCTTTTAAAAATACTGGTAAAGGAAACGGTTGACAAATCATTCAATATGATTACTGTGGATGGTGACACGTCTACCAATGATATGGTTATCGTGTTGGCCAATGGTTTGGCTCAGAATGATATCATCAAATCGAAAAAAGACAAAGGATATGTCATTTTCAAAAAGCATCTTGAAGAAATGATGGTGCATTTGGCCCAGCTTATAGTTTCAGATGGGGAAGGAGCCTCAAAGTTTATCGAATATGAGATAGTGAATGCGCCAACGGAAG
>JABMQA010000986.1 GCA_013203545.1 Bacteroidota bacterium | reverse complement strand
CATAAGTATCAAATCAACAATACCCAGCAGTGGTACAGTAATGTTACTGATGATGTTGGGAATTGCCAGATCGAGGATCTTTCGGTTCATTGTAAATTTTTGGCGAAATTAGGGATTTGGATTCAGACGGCAAATTATCACTCTTTTAATGATACAGCTTATTTTGTTGCATCTTTTTGTATTTTTGTACGATATAAAATATGAGTGACATGAAATCAAAGGATAAAGCAAGATTTGATATTCAATTACCAAAAGAGCAAAAAGAACACAATGCTAACTTTACATCAGTTAGAGACTATGAAATATTTTTTGATGCCCTGATAAATCCTCCGGAACCTAACTATGAGCTCAAAAATGCCTATTCACGATTTAATGATGAATTAGGCAAATCATGAAATATTTGCCCGTTTCGTTTCTTTTTGAGGATAAATTGTTAAAGGTGGAAATAGAGAATAAATGGGTAATTCTTTCAAATCACTTCACCAACTCCAATCCCTCTCTCGCCGACTCATCACCCGGCTTGATCAGCAGGGCTTTCTGAAAAAGCACCTCTGCCTGGCGAAGTTTGCCGGTTTTCAGGTGGGTCCAGGCATACATGATGGTGCCATCGTAATCGAAGGGATATTGGTTGACCACCTTTTCGAAAAATCGCATCGCGGTTGTATAGTCCTCTTCGTTGTAAAACATAAGCCCCAGCCGATAATTGACAAGGGTGTTCATCTCATCGATTTCGAGGATATTAAAATATTGTGCTTTAACAAAGGTCCAATTACCGAGGGCTGCTTCGGGATAAACGATGCCCAGTCGGGCTTCAACGGAAAATGGTTTTAAACCAATGGCTTTTTTGTAATACCCGGACGATTCGATATAATTACCGGTGAGGTAGTTTAGTAATCCCATCCGCAGGTTAATTTCGTAGCTATTTTCCGAATATACGTTTTCAAGCTCCCTGATCGCATTTTCAAGGTTTTCATTCTTCTCAAACTGATAACTTTCAGCAAAAGCCGCCTCCACCTGCTGGAAGTTTTGAGCAGTGGAGCCGTTAAAAATAAAAACCAGCCCTATGATAAATATGATTACTTTCATGGTATGTTTTAAAATCTCCATTTTATTCCAACAATTATCGTATGAAACGGGTAAGCAGTGGTTTCAGTTACAATACTCTGGGTATCCTTAAATTTATAATATGTATTCTCCCTCTCCATAAACCTGTATCTGAGTGAAAGATCAAGGTGTTTATTCATATTGTACAAAATAGTGGCCTCAAATTTATAATTAATTTTTTCAGGGGCGTTGTAAATTACAAAGGCATTTTTTTCGGCATAATCCTGTAAATTACCAATTGTTGCCTCACCTTCAAGCCACAGTTCAGGGCTTAACCTTACGCCAAGCATTTGATGGAAAATAAGTGAATGATCATTGCGGTTCCAACTGTTGATCAACCCGGTCTGGCTGTAAAAAGAAAGGTTTCCAAAGGGATAAATATATCCGAAAACACCCAACTGGCTTACGTTCTTAACACCAAAATCGCCGTAGCTGCCGTTAATTTCAAATGCAAACAGCGACACCTCCTTCCGAATGGAAAGCGACATAACGTAGTTGTTTTTACTAACCGATGTTGTATCAATAGCCAAATCGTATGTGGTTGAGTCATAACGGTCCCTCTGGGTATCGTATCTCAGCCAGATAAAATGATAGGCCGGCGTGATTTTCAGCCCACATGGCAATCCGATTTCAAAATTCCCATAATACTCATGCTGAATGGATGTGGCAGAATAGGTGATTACCGGATTATTATAATACCTTATTCTTTTTTCATATGGAGCACTAACAATACTATAACCCTGATAAATACTAATGTTGGGATGAACGTTCAGCTTTACGCCTCCATGTAAATAGGTGAATTGGTCGTAAAAATAATCGGAGTTATAAATGTTATCTGCCTGATTTTTATGTTCCCAGCTGTTGTATAGTTTTTGATTGGAAGCAGACCCCGGTCCTCCTTCAATGTATATTTCTTCCAACAGGCTGGTTTTATGAATACCCATTTTTTCCCTGGTACTTTTATTGAGCTTAGGTACTATTCGCCTCATATCATAGTTTCTTCCCGATAGCAAATAGGAATAGTAAAGGTATTCCAGAACAGTTT
>JABMQA010000985.1 GCA_013203545.1 Bacteroidota bacterium | reverse complement strand
TGTTGTTCCAGGTGGTGAATTCCGGTGAGCCACCGAAAGGTGTTTTGTCCTCCGGATTGCTATGGCACGAGAAGAGGAGAAGAAACATAAGTGGAGCAACTGCTACTCCAAAAATTCGTTGTACACAGCATTTTATGAACATAACTAAACTGGTTAAGTGGATGATTCATTTTTGTCAAAAATACAAGAATTTTTAGTAACAAAAAGTTTAGCGCTTGACTTCTTTCATCTAATTCACCAAAATCATCTTCTTCACTGTATTTATTTTTGTTCCACTTTGCAGTTGATAATAATAGATACCTTCAGAAAGGTCAGTTCCGCTGATCACAAACCTGTATTCATGTCCTGCTTCTGCCATACCGCTGAAAAGTGATACTAAGTCGTTGCCAGGCATATTGTACACCCTTAAGGTTGTTAGGCAGGTTTCATCAACCGAGAAAACAATAGTTGTTTTATGATCAAAAGGATTGGGATAATTACTTAAACTGTAATTTTTATACCCCGGTTTGTCTTCTTCAAGCCCAACAGGGTAATCCGTAAGAAGGTATGCTCCGTTATCTGTACAGGCAACGATATTAATACAGTCAATATCAGGATGTACGGTGATTTTTTTGATGTTTAAATCAGGTAATCCATCATTAAAATATTCCAATTCCTGGGATACCGGATCCCATCGGGCAATACCATCATTTTCCCAACCCACAAAAATATTTCCTTCTGCATCTATCCCAACCGAACTCATTAACAGGCTCCAGAATTCCACGTTCCAGTTTTCCCCAAAGTCGTTTGAGCTCCATAAACCTGACGAATTGGAACCATTTGGAAAAATACCATACAGCGTTCCATCATCACGGAACGACATATCAGAAATAAGCGGTGATCCTATTGGGACCTGGACCCATGTTTCACCGCTGTCCGGGGAGCAGAATATTTCATTGTCGGCAGAAACAACAAAATGATTTTCGAACCAGGCAAAAGCAACACAATCTTTCATGTCGAAATAATCGATCAATGTAAAGCTTAAGCCATCGGCAGATTTCCACATACCGTAAAAACCTCCTGCATAATACATGTTGTCAAACCCGCAGTATTGAAAGAAGTTAGGAAAATGGACCCATTCGGAAACCTCAAACTGGTGTGATGTCAGATTAAATTTATACACACCATCCGACCAGCTTCCATCCCCAAGCAATACCAAAATGTTATTTGGGTCGAGCCCGACGGCGCTCCAGGCAGGCAAGCCTCCATAAGTGTATTCAATCCAGTCCCCCCCCTCATTAATTATAAATCCATCTGAAGTACACAGGATTTCAATAGATATGTTGTAAAAAACAGTATTAAAATTATTGACCTGCACATCGGTAGGCCCAATACTGTCCCACTCATAAGCAAATGCGAAAGCGCTCACAAGCAATGCTGAAATTAAAACGATTAGATTTTTCATGATTAATTTTTTGATATTAATTTAATTCTTTAGAAACACTTACCGTTGAACAGGTGTTAATTTGAATTATGAATTTAAGCTTTTTAAATATTGCGATCATAGGTCTGTTGTCTGCGGTTGTTTCGGCAACGATGCATTTCAATCCCAACTCTTTTGAAATACTCAACTTCAAATTTTTCGCGGAGTTTTTTACGTTCCAGCTTGAACTCCACAGGAATATCCTTAGGGGTTTCATACAAGATTTTGAGATTGCGCGTATAGCTGACCGGTGTCATAAAAGCCCTGACGGCTTGTTCAGGGGTATGAAAAACAGCAATATCATTGTTACTAAAAATTTGCCTGCCTTTATGCATGCTTTGTCCGCCTGCCCAGGCTGCAATAATTGATTTAGAAGTACTGCCGGCAAATTTGCATACTTCTATGGCTGTGTCGGTAGGGTCGGTTACTGCCTGTGGAACGAAAATAGCCAATACAGCATCTACATTTGGGTCATCCAATACCGTTGTGCACACAGCTCCCGGCTGGGAGATAAAAGTAATTCTCTCAGGCTTGAAAATGTTATCGAGTGATTTAATAGCCATGATTCGATAATCTTTAACCAAGATAAAATTTCTTCACCCAGGCAACCATCTGGTTCTCTGTCATGCTGTCGGCAGTTGTTACTGCTTTAAGTTTAGGCGCTAATGTTATTTCATTATGAATTTGTTTTTCCAACTCATTTTTCATATTCGCAGGCCCAAACAATACTAATTCATCTACATCCCTTATTTCCCTCATCAGATTTTTCAAATATTTGGATGTTTGTTTTTTTATGCGCCTTTCTTTTTGCTGTTCCTGCCGAAGGGACTGATCACCAAATCTGCCAAATTTCCTTCTTTCCCCATCTATCCTCTCCCTGGTAACAATATCAGATTCAACAGTGTTAGTTTTATATCCACCACTATCCAGGGTAATAATCGTGGCTTTTTCGTGATCCAACCAAATTCCAGTTTGCTTTTTCATTTGAATAAAATTTTAGATTATTAATACCGAACTTAGATTAACAATTATATGTGAAGCATGTCCTGGCTTCTCTTTATTTTGATATCATCTTATAAAAATAAAAACCACTCAGGATCGATAAACCTGCTTAACTTTTCGCCATACGAATCCACTTGTTTTTTTTCGTCCACCTTAAAAGTAATATTCTCACCATATTTCCTCGAAATGATTATGTAGCACTCATTGCAGTTATCATCTATCCTGATATATTTTGCCAAAGCATCTTTCTGTGGGATATTTAAACTTTCATGACAAACGGGACAGAATAAATCAACAACTTCACCTTTTTCAACAGTTAATGAAGCACTGAGGTCACTTGTATAATTTCCGATTTCTTCGTGCAATAATATCAGGCTCACTTTGTTTGCACTGGATTTGGCCGATAAAATGATGTTGTTCCCGGCATTAATTGCACTCCTGCAGTGTGGACATAAATATGTAACTTTCATGATTTCAAATTATTTGTTTTCATTTCTCAATTTGATGCTAAAGATAACTATTTATCAGCAAATACAGATGTCAATTAAACATGTATGCCTTAATAAAATTATTGAGATTATTCAATATTCCTATTGATATAAATCCTAACTTTGTTTTACTTAAATTTAATTTTCATGTCAACTTATGGAAATAATATTTATCATTACTCCGCGATAGCTTTATGAGAGCAATTTCCCTTTCTACGCTGATGATGATGCTACTATTTTTTTATAGGGTCCCCACAATAAATGATTGCATAATTCGTAATGAATATTAACTTTGCATTTCAAAGTACTTTTAACTAATTTCTTATGGAGACAAATTCGAAAAAAAATCATGACCTTAAAGACATTAAAAACATGATGGAGCGCTCCTCACGCTTTTTATCCTTAAGTGGGCTATCAGGCATATCTGCAGGGATCATAGCGCTAATCGGGGCGCTTATCGCTTATTTGACTATCGATATTGGCAAAATAAAATACGATGAACATTTTTACCTGCTGCAACCCCTACCCTTCGAAAAGATTTTATTTCCCCTGCTTATTTTAGGAATTTCCATGGTGATTCTGGCATTGGGATCAGCTCTGTTTTTTTCCTGGAGAAAAGCCAGGAAACACAGACTGCCATTGTGGACCCATACAACCAGGCGGCTTCTAATCCATTTATTTATCCCATTGATAGCAGGCGCGTTTTTTATTCTGATCCTGATTGACAGGAATGATGGTACGCTTGTAGCATCAGCCACCTTGATTTTTTACGGATTGGCTTTGGTAAATGCCGGTAAATATACATTCGGAGAAATTCATTACCTTGGCATTTCTGAAATAATATTGGGAATTTTTGCAGGAATATTTGTTCATTACGGGTTGGTATTTTGGGCACTGGGTTTTGGATTATTACACATTCTTTATGGTTCTGTAATGTATTTCAGATATGACCGATGAAAGAGATTATTTCAAAATTAAATAAAGCATTCGAAAGCCGGATAAGATTGGGTATTATGTCGGTTCTGATTGTAAACGACTGGGTGGATTTCAATACCCTGAAGCAACTTTTGGATCTAACGGACGGTAACCTTGCAAGCCACCTGAAAGCACTGGAAGAAAAAGAGCTCATAAAAATGAAGAAACAGTTCATCGGTAGAAAACCAAGAACCAGTTATCAGGTTACTGAATCAGGAAGAGTAAAATTTGTTCAACATATTGAAGCATTGGAAAACTTAATTAAAAATCAATAATTTTTTTAACCTTTTACTTTGTATTTCAAAGTACTTTAAAACTTTAGCAAAATGAATACACTAATTGACATTTTCAACAGATTATCGAGCTCAATTTCGCTAAAACTTGGAGTGATAGGGCTTCTAATTCTGATATTGCTTATCCCTGCCGGAATGATCAGGCAGCTCATAGAAGAGCGGCAATTAACACGTGATGAAGTAGTGAGGGAAATCAGTGACAAATGGGGGAAAATACAAGCGCTTACAGGGCCGGTATTGGTTTTACCCTATTTTGAATATGAATCAAAAAAAGATGAAGTGATTACAATTGGGAAAAGGCTTCATATTTTACCTGAGTCGCTGGATGTAAATGGCAATATCAGTCCTGAAATAAGGTACAGGGGAATCTACAAGGTAATCGTTTATGAATCACACCTGGATATCAGCGGATCATTCCGGATTCCTGACCTTAATCAGATTGGAATTCCTGCTGAAAATGTTGATTGGAAAAATGCTTCAGTTGTAATGGGCCTTACTGATATGAGAGGGATACAGCATGATATAAAAATTACCTGGCAGGGTGAAAAAATCCCGGTGAACCCTGGCATAACCAATAAGGTGATAGCTCGATCGGGATTCACTGCAAAAGTTCCAATTTCTAATGTTGGAAAAACAATGGCGTTTAATTTAAATATGGATTTAAACGGTAGCCAGGGCCTATATTTTACGCCGGTTGGAAAAACCACCAATGTAAAGCTGTTGTCAGG
>JABMQA010000984.1 GCA_013203545.1 Bacteroidota bacterium | reverse complement strand
TTACTATCTATTGCATATAACTAACTACAGAGATTGATGTCAACAGTTTGCTTCGCCGTCCCGCCACCGGCGGGATTCCTCACTATGTCAATTACTAAAACGTCAAAGATCGCCAATTTCCACTATTTAATTTTTCTGAATTGCTTTATACGATCAGGCTTCCTGCTACCATGAATGATCCCGAGAATTATTACTTCACTGCCTTTTATCTTAAATATGACAAGCCAGCTCATGCAAACAGCTTTGCGGTATATTTTCGTTTTGGTTGGGATTTCCTCACACTCCCGAAATGTTAATGGATTTGATTCAATGCGATTAATGGTCTCGAAAATCTTATCACCCACGCGGATGGCATTTATCGGCTGGCGTTTGATGTAAGCAATATACCCTGTAATTTCATCGATGTTATGCAGGGCATTTTCGGTAACCCTTAACGAATATGTTTCTGGAGTTTCTTTTTTTGTGCTGCCCATCGTTGTTTGGCTTCTGATAAACTTGATGTGGGAGATTCTTCGGCATACTTGATCCACTTCTTAAAATCTTCCTCACTTATTGGCTCACCGGGTAAGACTGGTGAATGAATTTCCGGCTCCGCTAATATCCGAATCTGGTGGTCTTGCTCCAATTCCCGTAAGGCCTGCAAAGCGTTATTTCCTGTAATTTCTATTGTTATCGTTTGCATAAGATCTGTTTGTGGATGTAACACAAAAATAATGAATATTGTTTCACCTCTGAAAATTTATTTTAATATCCAACCCACACTGGTGCGGATTTGCAATCCGCGACACAATAATCCAACCGTTCACTCGAACGGACGTCCACGTCCGGCCCAACCACCATGAACCTTGCTGATCGATTGCACCACGTCTTGTCCGGGGTTTCAGTTTATAACTGTTTATTTGTTTTTTCTGTCCAAATTCTTGGGTTCCGGTAGGTACTTATTACTGCTAAAATTTCAACGGTATTGTTTTTATCATTGATATAAAAATGTACCATATATGGAAATTTCTTCACAATCATACAACGGATTTCCTTGTAACGAATAGTATAAATTTGTGGGTCATTGTTTAGGGAGTTAATATGCCCAATCGTTGTTTTCTGAAACCTTTTGCCAAGTCCGGTTTGCTGTTCGTTGTACCAGTCGGTAATTTCCTGAATATCTGAGAGGGCTTCCGGTTCAATTTTAACTTTATACTTTTTCATCAGGTCTTCAGCGTTTTTTTAACTTCCTCCCAATCCAAAAGCCTTTCCGGGTCTTTCCTCACCTTTTCAAAACGTTCCATTACTAATTTTTGGTGGGCTTCAGGGATATCAAGGTTTTGCTGTTCTTTCTTTAAAGCATAATCAAGTATGTTTTTAATGGCATTAATCAGGTTCTCGTCATTAATCTGGTTAAACTGCTTTATGATAATCGCTTTCTGGGCTTGTAAGTTCATTATTAATGTTTTACTTGTTTGAAATAGCTAACTGATTTAAATATTGCATTTTAATAGAAATGCCCAAAGTGATAACATCACTTTATCCACAAAAATACAAAACAAAAGTTACCTATTCAAATTAATAACAAGCAAATATTTCTATAGTTTGCCAGGTCATCCTGCCCTGCACACAGGATTTGATGATGGCTCACACTTTTTACCATCATTAAAAAAAGTACAAACTACACATTCCTTGTTGGAGCGGACGTCCTCGCCAGGTTCAACTAACATAACCTTTGCTGATTGAGGTATAAACCTGTCATCGAATTTCGCGAATTAAACGAATGGGTTGTTGACCGGTTTTATCCGTTCCATTCGTTTAATTCGATGATACAACATCCTGTTCAGTGACAAATTTCACACGATCATTACAAATAAAACAAAATTAAATATTACTTTAGCAACTTAAAATTCACTTATTTAAATCCACATACTCATGAAAAAACTAATCTTTACTTTTCTTAGCTTTACGATTGCTTTTTATGCAATTTCACAAAATCCGCCTGCAACCTACGACCTGCGGGATGTTAACGGACAAAACTATGTTACTTCGGTAAAAAGTCAACAGGGAGGCACATGCTGGACCTTTGGTGCCATGGCAGCAATGGAAGGAAACCTACTGATGACCGGAGCCTGGACTGCTGCCGGTGAAGTGGGCGAACCCGCTCTTGCCGAGTACCACCTCGACTGGTGGAACGGTTTCAACCAACACAACAACGACGATCTCGATCCACCCTCCGGAAGCGGGCTCGAAGTTCATCAAGGCGGCGACTACCGCGTTACATCGGCATACCTGTCAAGAAACGAAGGCGCTGTGCGCGATATCGACGGGCAATCGTTTACCAATCCTCCATTGCGTTATGATACAAGTTTCCATTATTATTATCCCAGGGATATCGAGTGGTTTATTATGGATGAAAATCTGAACGGCATCGATATCATCAAAGAAAAGATCATGGAAGAGGGTGTACTGGGAACCTGTATGTGTTATAGCAGCAGTTTTATTAGCAATTACATCCATTACCAGCCGCCATCAAGTTCACTTGATCCCAACCACGCTATTTCCATCATCGGCTGGGACGACAGCAAAGTAACCCAGGCACCGCTACCCGGCGCATGGCTGGTAAAAAACAGTTGGGGCGCTTCGTGGGGAAACAATGGATATTTCTGGATATCCTATTATGACAAACACAGTTGCAGAAACCCGGAAATGGGAACCATCTCCTTCCAGGATGTGGAACCCCTTCAGTATGATAATACCTACTATCACGATTACCACGGATGGCGCGACACAAAAGCGGATATCACGGAAGCATTCAATGCTTTTATTGCTGAAGGCAACGAAACGTTGAAAGCCGTTAACTTTTTCACCGCCGTACATGATGTGAATTTCAGTGTGACTGTTTATGATGACTTTTCAGGCGGACAACTGCAAAACCCGCTCTCAACCGTTAATGGAAACATCGAATATTCAGGATTCCATACCATCGACCTTACCACACCGGTTAATCTGAATACCAGCGATGATTTTTATATTTACGTCCACCTGTCGGCCGGGGGCCACCCATACGACCGGACTTCAGACGTGCCTGTTTTGCTTGGCGCAGATTACCGAACAATAGTTGAGTCGTCGGCCAGTCCGGGAGAAAGCTATTACAAGGAGAGTGGAACCTGGGAAGATTTCTATAATTACGATGATCCGTCAGGATTCCAGAATTCAGGTAATTTCTGTATTAAGGCACTTACCGTTGAGGGACAAACACAACTTCCCTCCTCCTTCGACCTGAGGGACGTAAATGGTGAAAACTATGTTACCTCGGTAAAAAGCCAGCAGGGCGGAACCTGCTGGACACACGGATCGCTGGCTTCCATGGAGGGCAACATGCTGATAACAGGTAACTGGACCGCTGCCGGCGAAACCGGGGAACCTGCCCTTGCTGAATATCACTTAGACTGGTGGAACGGTTTTAATGACCATTTCAATGAAGATCTCGACCCGCCATCAGGCTCAGGCCTCGAAGTACATCAGGGTGGCGATTACAGGGTTACCACAGCCTACCTCTCGCGTGGGGAAGGTTCCACACGGGAAATTGATGGGAACACCTTTAGTTCCCCGCCGGCAAGATACCTTGAATCGTATCATAAATATTATGCCCACGATGTGGAATGGTACACCGTTGGTGAAAACCTCGAAAACATCGATCTGGTAAAAACCAAAGTCATGGAATATGGTGTGATGGCCACCTGCCTGTGTTCCAGTGGGTCGTTTATCTCAAATTACATTCACTACCAACCACCTTCATCAACCCAACTGCCTAACCATTCCGTGGCCATTGTAGGGTGGGATGATGATCTGGTGACCCAGGCGCCCGAACCCGGTGCATGGCTCTGCAAAAACAGTTGGGGCGCAGCATGGGGCAATGCCGGATATTTCTGGATTTCGTACTATGATAAATGGGCCGGACAGGAACCGCAGATGGGGGCCGTTTCGTTTATTGATATCGAATTTATGCAATATAATAAGATTTATTACCATGATTACCATGGCTGGCGCGATACCAAACCCAATACCACTGAAGCTTTTAATGCTTTCATTGCAGAATCGTATGATCTGCTCGGCGCAGTAAATTTCTTCACTGCTGTAGATAATGTATCCTATACAGTTAAAATTTATGATGACTTTACGGGAGGCGAATTGCAAAATGAACTCGTATCACAGTCGGGTAGTTTCAGTTACACCGGATTGCACACCGTTGATCTGGAAGAAGCTGTTGAGTTGACAAATGGTGATGATTTTTACATTTACCTGGAATTATCCGATGGCGGAATACCTTACGACCGGACCTCTGATGTGCCCGTTTTGCTTGGCGCAGATTACCGAACCATCGTTAGCTCCACCGCTAACGAAGGGGAAAGTTACTACAAGGATGGCAAATCCTGGTTGGATTTCTATAACTATGATGATCCGTCAGGATTCCAGAATACGGGTAATTTCTGTATTAAAGGGCTGACAAGTACTGCTTATTCCATCAAGGTAGGAAGCATCGAAATACTCGATCCCAACGGAAACAACAACGGTATGATCGACCCGGGTGAAACCGTCGATATCGTTGTGACACTGAAAAATGAAGGGTTCTATGATGCTGAAGATGTGATGGGGGTATTTACCACCAGCGATTTGTACACCGTCATCAACAGCGGAACCATGGTCTTTGGAACCATCCTGCCAGGTGAAGAAGCAACCGCAAACTTTAACATCAGTGTTGATGCCGCCACACCTTCAGGACACGCCATTCTGGGTAATCTTGGGGTAGAATGCGAATCCAATGGCAGCACCTTCAATTACGAATTCGATATGAACTTTTTGGTTGGCCTGGTGGTAGAGAATTTTGAAACCGGGGACTTCAGCCAGTTCGATTGGGAACTCTCAGGTGAAGAAGATTGGTTCGTTACCGATGGACAATCATACGAGGGCAACTATTCTGCCCGTTCCGGTGACATTGGCGACGAAGAGGTTTCCGTGCTGGAAATTACCGTTAATGTTATTGCCGACGGAGAAATTTCATTCTTCCGAAAAGTTTCATCCGAAGCTACCTACGATTTTCTACAGTTTTATATAGATGATGAGTTGAAACAGGAATGGTCGGGCGAAGTTGACTGGGCCGAAATCTACTATCCGGTAACCATGGGCACCCGGACTTTTAAATGGGTTTATGATAAAGACTATTCAGTAGCTAATGGCAGCGACTGCGGGTGGATCGATTACATCATCTTCCCGCCCATACAGGGACAAAACCCTCCATTGGTACAGCAGCATTGCGTAATTGAAGCAGGATGGAGTGGCATCTCCAGTTACCTGTCGCCTGTTGATGGAACCCTCGAAAGCATTTTTGATCCAATCATGGATGAGTTGATCATTGTGCAGGATATGACCGGCGCTTACTGGCCCTCAGCAGGCATGAACACCATCGGCCTGTGGAACAACCATTCCGGATATAAAATTAAGGTTAGCAGCAACGTTACCCTCGAATTTTCAGGTTATGATGTTGTGAACCATACCATGGACCTCAGCGAAGGATGGAACCTGATCCCGGTGATTTGTCCGGAGGATGTGGCCTGCTTTGATCTGTTTAACGGTTTGGGCGATGACCTGATCGTAGCCAAAGAGATTGCGGGAACCCAGGTTTACTGGCCGGGACAGGAGATCATTACACTCGAAAACCTCACACCCGGAAAATCCTATATGGTGAAAACCAACGCAGCCGGTTCCATCACCTTCCCTGAACCGGTTGGGGGACAAAGTCCAACTGTTTCTTTGAATAAATTAAAGGCTACAGCACCATGGACCGAGTGCATCGAAACCGGGAATTCCCATATCATTTCAATCCCGGCAACAGTTGTACAATCCAGCCCTGAACCATTTATGGAGGGCGACATCATTGGTGGCTTTGGTAATGATCTCAATCTTTGCTGCGGCATGGTGGAAATTACTGATCTGATGGAGAATTATGCACTGGTGCTCTTCGCCAACGACTCCATTACTTCCGTACAGGAAGGAATGTTGCTGGACGAAATGATCGACCTGTGGGTGTACAGACCTTCGGCGGATGAACAATATCCCATCATCGCCGCCTACGATGAAACTTTCCCCAACCAGGATTATTTTGCTATTGAGGGCATATCCAGGATTAGTTTCCTGGAAATAGTTACAGGGATCGAGGGGCCTTCCGTGACTGCCATTCATATTTTCCCAAATCCGGCAAAGGATATTATTTCCATTTCCGGGATTACCAACTGGCCGGTTCAAATCGAAATTGCGGATATTAAGGGACAAACGATGTTGACCTTCGAAGACTTTAAAATAACAGAAGTTAATATTTCAGGACTGGAAAGCGGTGTTTATTTTATCATGATAACCGAT
>JABMQA010000983.1 GCA_013203545.1 Bacteroidota bacterium | reverse complement strand
GTGCTGACCCGATTTCGGATTCTTGCTGATCAAGTTGCCCCCTAAAGTCTAAATCCAGCCCTGACCTGTTCATCCCGAAAGTATTCCTAGCGTTCTCCTGATTCTGTCCGGCCCCCCTTGCGCCTTCTGTGATCCCCCGGCCTTGCTGAAAAAAGAACTGCTTCCCGCCTAAAGATCGTAAGAAATCTGCGTATCTTGCTTTTGTTGATGCTTCGCCAACGGCTTCGCCTACCTGCGCGGACACTCCCCCGCCCCTTCCCCTTCCAGTAAGGGCCGCTGTTTCTGTGATCCCTTGAGTAATATCCCGTTTCTGGAGATTAAGCATATCCTCGAATTCTTTGCCACCGGATTCCCCGATTGCCTTATAATAATCCGGGATATTCCCTCCAAGAATATCCATCCCGAAATCACCCATAAACTTATGTGTCTTTTGAAATGTCGGATCCTCGAAATAGTCCGGAAGCTTGAACCCGGCAAGGTTCGATTCTTCGTCATCACCGCCAAATAATTTGCTTAACCCGAATGGAGCTAAGCCTAAAAATCCTTTCTCTGCAAACTCTCTTAAAGCCATCGTATCCCCTCCTTACTCAAAATCGCTACATTGTATGTAATCAAATTTAAACGGGCCCTGCTCTAAATCCTCGCAAGCCATCTGCATCGCCCTGTTCCTAACCATTTCAATTTCCGCATGTGTCGCATCAGCAATCGCTTTCGCCTCTTTCTCTTCCAATGTTTTCACGTGAAACACTATTTTCCCATCTCTATATTCGGCCTGATCAAGAGGGATGTCTTGGTTTTCTTTAATTGAGATTTCATTTCTGGAGTCAAGATCTTTCTTGTCAGGCTTTTTATCGGCTTTAGAAACAACGATATTATTTATATCCACGACAAACCAAAATCCATCCGCATAAGCAAAAGCGCAAATGCCAACTAATAATAAAATAGTAATGAAAAGAGTTTTCACGTCTTTATCTCCTTTACTTGGTACAAGTTATGCTGTAATTGGCCGTACACGTCGAATCCGTTCCCGCACCAATAGCAATAATATCGCAGTTAACTACCCTGCTTGAATTTACTGTTGTTGTATAATAAACGCCGTCCGGGTGGCTTCCTGTAATTGTGCCATCCCCTAGCCCGACCGTCCAATCACAGTCACCCTCAGAATAACCCGATGGTATCGAGATTGTGCTGCCATCAGCGATTGTCCCAGTTGTAGTTGTTGTTCTGGTCAGGTTGTCTAAAACACTAGAAATATCAAGCCCGTCATTAGAGAATGATCCGAGTTGCTTATAATACGTCGCGCCTGTTGGTGCTGAACTACTTGCTGAGATTTTAACAGTGAAAGTCGTGGCATCGGCATCGCAATTTCCATACAAATAGTAAGTACCCGTCGACTCTGATCCTGTATCAAGATCAGCCCAAGTCACCGTAGTGTCTGAAGTATTTTGTCGAAATCTTCTGATTGTTCCTCCAGAATTTGAGCAAACTAATTCTCCGGCTTTAACTGTCAATGTTGCAACAGTCAGATATTCCATGTTTGTACCTTGGCGGTGATTTGCTAAGACTCGATCTATTGGGTCAGTAATTCTTTGGAATATAACATCGTCAATGTCATTTATCAACTCTGTTCCTAGCGGCGTATCTTCCCCGGTTCCTTTTCTCCACAAGTTACTTGAATAGCATTGCTTGACAAGCATCACTTGTAATGATATTATAAATATAAAAAGGAGAATGCCATGCAAAAAACATGCCCTGTTTGTAAAAAAAGATTTGTTGATAAAAATCATCCTAACCGTACTTATTGTTCTTTGAAATGTTCTAGTATATCTCAAAAGAAAGGAATTATGAAAATTTGTAAAACTTGTGAGAAAAAATTCTATGTTAGAGATTGCGAAAAATCGAGAAAATTCTTTTGTTCTAAGACTTGTTTTTATAAATCTCGAAAAGGAAAAATTCCTGCATATACTTTTCCTAAAGGAAATGCACCGTTGTGTCCATTTCCAAAAGGACATGTCCCTTGGAATAAAGGGAAAACTGGCAAGGAATCTATCCACTTTAAAGGTATTATTAAAGATAGAGGATACATATTGATATATATGTCCGCTCATCCTTTTTGTAATAAGAAAAAATATATTAAACGATCTCGGCTTATCATGGAAAGGAAAATCGGACGCTATCTTACTAATTTGGAAGTAGTCCATCACATTAATCATATTCGCGATGACGATAGAATTGAGAATCTTATGTTGTTTTCCAA
Organism: Bacteroidota bacterium; assembly: GCA_013203545.1. Taxonomy (GTDB): domain Bacteria; phylum Bacteroidota; class Bacteroidia; order Bacteroidales; family 4484-276; genus JABMQA01. Next base: position 827 of record JABMQA010000983.1, on the reverse strand, counting down.
CAATTCCGAGCATCATAAGACTCATTTTCCTTCGGAAGAATCCAAAAAGAAAATGAGTCTTGCTCATAAAGGCCATATTCCTTGGAACAAAGGTCTTAAAATCAAATAAAATTATCCTTTTCATATTTCCTCCTATGTTTTAGTCAATTCATAAACGTAAAGTTCTACATCAAAAGAATCAGGCGCCCCGTTGACATCTGCTATTGATATACTTGAAAGGTCTGCGCCGTTACTAAATGTTCCTCCGAAGAATCCGAATAAAGATGGCTGTGCAAACGCAAGGCTTTCTGATATGTTCCCAGTAAATACCGCTATTATTTGGTCATCTGATGGAGAAGAAGCTAAATAAAAAGTAAGATAAATTTCTGTTGAATCGGCAATCGACGAATCTGGAATCCCGATGCCAGTTGTAGTGCCTGAGAAATCATTCCATGTAGATCCAGCGGAAGCATCGACGCCTATTGAAGCATATCTGTGCTTATTAGCCGTTGAATCATCATTAACCCTAATTTGTAATACAGGATCACTTGCAGGATTATCAATATATGCTACACAAAAATAGGTCTTCCCCGAAGACAGACCCGTTACCTCAACTGACGAACCTGACACCGTTCCTGATGCCGAGCCAATAAGAGTGAAATCATCCGTTGGAATCGTAACATCAAGATCCGTGCCAGTAATCGCTATATTATCACCAGCCGTAAGAAATGATGTTTCCCCTTCCCCATCATCCCAAAACAATATCCTATCAGCATCAGGATCCGTTAAGGCCGTAGACGTTCCGCCTCTATCAAGATCAAGGATCCCGCTTGTTCGTGAATTGATAT
>JABMQA010000982.1 GCA_013203545.1 Bacteroidota bacterium | reverse complement strand
CATTGAAACACTGCTTTGCAATCTCGATAGAGGACAATTTTAAAATGTACTGCTCCAAAACAGTGTGGGCCAACGGCTCATCATCTACAATGATGCATTTAATTTTCATAGCTGAAGGATCAGTTTTACCATAAAATTTTTATCGCCCGGGCTGATATAGAGTTCATACCTGTTATCGTACAACAACTCCAGCCGCCGCTCAAGATTCTCCAGCCCCAGTCCTTACTTTTTCGATTCCATTTCAGGAGGCAGGGTATTGCTGACGGTAAACTCAAGAACTGAACTTTTTAACACCAATTCGATAATTGCTTCGAATTTTTTTGACCGGGCATTGATACCATGCTTAAAAATGTTTTCCACCAAAGGTAACAATATCATCGGCGCGATTTTATTTCCCTTCAGATTGCCTTCGGTCTTCATGGTTATATCGTGCTCAAAACTCAGGCGCAGCTTTTCCAGTTCAACGTAATCTTTTAAATAATTCCATTCATCCTCCGGTGTGACCCAGGTTTTTTTTGATGTGTCCAGCAGGTATCTCATCAAGCCTGATAGTTTGAGCACAATTTCAGGAACCAGGTTAGATTTAACCAGTGCCAGCGCGTATAGGTTGTTGAGTGTGTTAAACAGAAAATGTGGATTTACCTGCCGTTTCAAAAGATCAAGTTCCGTTTTTGCCTGTTTGGCCTCCACTTCCTGGATTTTATACTGGCTATAAAGGCTGTTTTTGAAAAACCGGATGCCCGTTGTGAAACTGATCACCAGGACCACGTCAATCAATGAATTTACAATTAATATGTTTGAATAATAGTATAGATTGATGATCTGCATCAATGCAACCGAAAGACAAATACACATCAAAAGCATGATGGCATACAAAAGATATTTCCGATGTTTAAAAAACTTGTCGAACAGGAAAAAATGAAGGTATGTAACCGAAAGCAAAGGGATTGAATAAAGCAGCAGGTACCTGATAATTGCAGGGATATCGCCACCATCCCGGTACATGATCAGCCCGAGAACTATTGCAAACCCTATCCAGAAATAAATATGGTAGGCTATCCGGTGATCAAAAATCGCTTTCAACTTCATGCTGCAAATTTTAATCAAATTCCTTTGGTAAACAAACTTTTATGACGAATACATTTCAAACCTCCTCAGGCCTCATTAATCACAAAAAAAAGCCAATTCATCACAAATATTTTCCAAAACCGCTGGCTGGGGCTACTTTCGTCATCAATTTTAAAAAATTCCTATCATGACAAAAAAAAAATTATTCACAACAATTATTGGGCTTTGCCTGCTTATCACGATCAATTTTGCCTACGCACAAAAACGAATCGTTGTATTTGGTTCCTCGGTTGCTGCCGGATGGGTAACTTCTTACCAGGAAAAATGGGATATGCAAAATGGTTATGCACAGCGCCTGCAACGCATGCTTACCGACGATGAAGTGATCATTAACTGCGTACCGGGTGACAATACAACCCTGGCCCTTGAAAGAATGCAGGATGATGTAATCGCCCATAAACCTGACTATTGCCTTATCGGACTTTCGATGAGTAATGAAGGCTTGGGAAGGAATGACGATGATGAAGTTTACGAATCCTACAAAAACGGATTACAAAAGATCATCAGCCAATGCAGGGAAAACGACATTATACCAGTGGTAGGGCTTTGCTATCCCAACGACGCGTTTTCAGAGAAAGATTACGAATACATAAAGAAAATGAACCACGATATTTCCGGATGGGATGTGCTTTCAATCAATTTTTTGGGAGCGCTGGATGATGGAAAAGGTCATTTTGTGGAAGGGCACACTTTCGAAGGCGACCACCCTGATAACCGGGGCCATGAGGAGATGATGCTCGCCATACCTACTGAATATTTTACAATTGAAGGCTTTGATATTGACCTTCAAAAATCTTCAGATAAAAATGGCATAGTACTTCCCGGCAAAAAGAACAAGGATGGGCTCACCTTCATACCAGAGCATATTATCCACAGTTTCACCATATCGGCATCTTTCATTCCCAAAGGAAGCTCAATAATATTTAACATTCAATTTCAAGAAAATAATCTATCCATCAGCGTAAGCGGTGCTAATGTTTCCGTATTGCTTAATAACCAGAACAAGTTAAGTGCAGAAACTGCACTAAAGGCTGAGAAAACGCGGATGACGGTTTCGTACAATTATCTCAACAAAGAGTTAAACATTTACAGTGATGGTGATCTCCTGACCTCATTTCCACTTTTTAGTGTGCCTCTCAGGTTTTCTCTTGGCCAACCAATGGATGGGGTAAAAAAGGAAATGGGGCTGAATTCTTCGATTTCTTGTTGTACCGTTCAGCTATGAATAATTTGGAGGTAGGAAGCCTGTCCGATGATATCCCGCCCCATGCAAGCCTGGAGGCCGGATGTGTTTTTAATAAGAAATCTGCTGATCATTGCATCAATTTTGTCAGCGGAATGGAAGATATTTTCCTGACGGAGCCTGAGCAGAAAACAACTTTACAGCATTTGATGGACAAAATAACAAAAGCCCGTGAAGAGAGGGAACAGGAGTTTGTAGTCATTGAAAAGGTACCTGTTGAGCTTGGGATAGAACTGATGAAGGAATACGAGGGCTTTTACGAACTGGCACCCGGCGACAATTTTGAGGTAAAGATTATTGATGGCGCCCTGAATTTGATCGATCGCGGCCAAAACACTGAACTGTTGGCAGAAGGAGACGATATGTTTTTCATAAAAATTCCCTTCGAATTTATTATCAGCTTTCAGCGTGAGGAAGGGAAAATAGTTTCGATTACACTTAACATGAGTGGGCGGGAGATGATGGCACAACGCCTGACGGAGTAAGAAATAATGCCACGGATGCAGGGATTGAAAAAGTTGGCGGGCCATTAATACCTTCTTGTATATCTGTGGAACCTTCTTTGCTGCAAGGTCAGTCTGTGGATTTTTATTTTTAGACGCTGATCTTCGCAGATTTATTATGATAAGAAAGAAAAACCCATTTTTCCTTTCTTTTATCCGCGCTTTTCTGTGTCAATCTGCGTCAGAAATAAAAAGACGCTGATCTACGTGGTATGTAATGAAGTGCCAAACATCAACAACATATATCCCCTCTATTCAATAACATTCGCGCTTACTGCTTTGCAGCACTGCAAGTCCGTTAACGTAACTTTTTTGACGCGGATTTACACGGATTTATTATGATAAAAAAGGCATCCTCTTTCATTTTTTTATCCGCGCTTTTCTGTGTCAATCTGCGTCAGAAATAAAAAGACGCTTAGATTAACTGATAATAATCAAAAAAACCATCTGTGATAATCTGTGTAATCTGTGGCAATATCATAAGTATTCATCCCTATCATGATTTAATTTGCATTGTAATCTGATTTTTTCTATATTTGGCTGTTAAATAATCCCATAAAAGAATAACGATGAAAAAACAGTTTCTACTCACGGCCTGCCTGCTACTTAGCACCCTTCAATTAACATTTTCACAGGAATACCATCCCCTGCTTGAAGCAAATAAAAGCTGGGATGATATATCATGCGTATGGTGTGTTGTTTGCCCCAGCTCTGCAGTACGGTATTTTAACACTGGTACGGATACAACAATCAACAACCAGACCTATATGAAAATCGGATCCTATAATTACATATCAAGTTCCGATTTTGAAATATGCCCGCCCTACTATCAGAACTCCTTACCCTGACTCTATGCTTCAATCTGTTATATTCTCAGGTTCGTAAAATAGGATTGTCGTATTATTGCACAAAATTTCAAGTAAATTATGCAACTGCAGCTTCCTATTT
>JABMQA010000981.1 GCA_013203545.1 Bacteroidota bacterium | reverse complement strand
GGCTACAATCTTTAAAGATAAGAATGATGGTTTAAAAAGTTAATGGAAACCGCCTTGGTCCCGCAATTGCGGGATGCCAGGTGGTGTGGGGGGACAGCGGCGTGAGCCGCTTCCTACCCGATTAGAATTGATGTTCTCCATGGCAAGAGGAGGTGCAGCGCACCGAAATATCATTAGCCGGTGTTAATATTACGGTGCTCTGCATCTTTGGAACTTCTGGGATTACCGTTACTACAAATATTGCGCGGCTCTGCCGCTTTTTTATTGAAAGACAGGCAAAGCTATTTTTCAATCTTTACCAATCTCCCCATTTCATCCACCGAAGTTCCATTCTAGGTGGACGCTAATCGGAAGGTAAACACCCCCAACATATTTTCTAACACAAAGCTCAAAAAACCAACAACATACAAATTATATTAAAAATACTTTGTTTACCTTTTTATCATTTCCTTCTTGTATTCTATGAAACGCTACCAATAAAAACGAACTGGAGGTTACCGAAAATCCATTTAACAGAGTAGGTAATTAAACATTTTTATTTTTAAACAACCTAAAAACAAAACAGCGATGAAAACACAAGAAAGCATTTCTAAAAAGTCATTGAAAAGGGTATTCTCTTTTATAATAGCCCTGACCATTGCACTTACCTCGGTAACAGAGGTTTTATCACAAGTCAGGTCACAAGGTTATCTGCCAGATAACCAATCTGAAACAGATGAGTTAGCCGCTAAGAATTTACCCGGAGATCAAAATTTAGTAGAATATACGATCAACTCAAAAAGTGATACACTTTATTATTTTAATGTTCCCGGTAAACCGCCTGAACATTTCAGGGCACCTGTAGCCTATCAAACTGACAACGCAAAAGTTTTAACCAATGTTCCGGCTTATGACTGGAGTTTTGGTTGTTCCGCTACTTCTGCTGCTATGATTGCAGGATATTATGATAACAAAAGTTACCATAGTATGTACACAGGCCCGACAAATGGTGGTGTTGCGCCAATGGATAATTCAATCTGGGGATCTGTTATAATAAATGGCGAAAACAGAAAGTTATGTCCGATTAGCGTTACCAGAATGGGATTAGACGGGAGAATTTCACGGGGTCACGTTGATGATTACTGGATTAAATATGGTGACAGTACTCCTGATCCATTTATTATTAATGGTTGGGTTGAGCACGCTTATGAAGATTGCACCGGTGATTTTATGAAGACGAATCAATCCATATTTAACAATCATGATGGTTCCACACGATTTTACTTTTGGCAAAACGGTAGCAAATGGAATTCTAATATTCCGGATGATGGGGGCTGTGGATTTGAACAATTTATGATTTCAAGAGGGTATTTGGTTACAGAAAGGTTTACCCAGTTAATATACGGCTACAACGGAAATACGAATGGTTTTACCTTTAGCCAGTTCAAGCAGGAAATTGATGCCGGCAATCCGGTATTGATCCACGTAACAGGGCATACAATGGTTGGATATGGATATGATGATGCAACGAATAAAATCTATATTCATGATACCTGGGATTACGAAGAACATACGATGACATGGGGTGGCAGCTATCCTGCCGGAGGAGGATCCACACTTAATCACTGGGGGGTCACAGTAATCCGTCTCGAAAAAAACATAATTTACGTAAAGTGGGATGCAACAGGCTTCAATAACGGTACATCCTGGACAGATGCGTACACAGATCTGCATGATGCCATTACCAGCGCACCGGCAGGATATGACATTTGGGTGGCCAGGGGGACGTATGCGCCAACCGGAAATGGGATTGGCCGGTACAGACATTTCAGTTTGAAAGATAACGTTGAAATTTATGGCGGTTTTGAAGGCATGGAAGATCCCGGCGTTTTTGATCTGTATTGTAGAAATTTTTTAGCCAACGAAACCATTCTTACTGGGGAGGCCGACAGGTATCATGTATTTTTGAATGCAGGCATTAATTCAACGGCGCGTCTGGATGGATTTACGATTTCCTGGGGCAAGGCAGATGGCGTTGATCCAGACAATCCAAATCCGCCACAGCACATCTATCGCGGGGGTGGAATGAATAATGATGGCAGCAGTCCAAAAATTGAAAACTGCAGACTGGATAATAATTATTCAATAGCTGCAGGTGGAGGGATGTATAATATAGATAGCAGCCCTGCAATTACCAACTGCACTTTCAGGGCCAATACAACCGGAGATAACGGTGGAGGTATGTTCAATACCGGAAGCAGTCCTGTTTTGATCAATTGTCTGATCAGTGGTAACTATGCAATAAGTGGTGGAGGATTAGGTAATGTAAATAGCGATGTCCTTTTGATCAATATCACCATTGCTGGCAACCTGGCTAATTGGGCAGGTGGCGGCATCTGCAACGTTGATCAGGGTGGATCAACAGTGTTGCTTAAAAATAGCATTGTCTGGGGAAACCAGGTGATGTGGGATAATAATGGTGATTACTATGGACACCAGTTATATAATGAGATTTCTAATACAATTACTTTAGCAAAAACATGTATTACTACAGGAGGGAATTTTCATATTTTCGGTAATGGCAATACCAATTTTATTGGATGTATTTATGATGATCCGGAATTTATATTCCAGGAGCCGGCTACAAATGCTCCCACTACTGATGGTGATTACAGATTAAAATTTACCTCACCGGCTATCGAAGCAGGGGACAATACATTCATCCCGGCCGGTATCGATAAGGATATCATTTGGAACCCAAGGATTGCCAATATGATTGTAGATATGGGAGCTTATGAATTCCCTGAAGATTGTTTGCATCCTACGAATTTGGCAGCGGTAAATATCGGCAGTTTTTCTGCTGACCTGACCTGGCTACCGGGTGGTTTCGAAAATCAATGGGTCGTAGAATATGGGCCAACCGGATTCCTTCAGGGTACAGGTACTTCCGTACTGGTCGGCGGCCTGCCGTTTTTACTTAACGGCTTAACTCCGGCAACAACTTACGATTTTTATGTTAAGGCTGATTGCGGTGGTGGAAATACAAGTATTTGGGCTGGACCATGTACATTTACAACCTCTGGAGGACCTCCATTGACCGTTATTCCAACTGTGGCACCAGCAATAATTTGTGCAGGTGATGTAGTACAATTAAATGCAACGGTAATAGGAGGTTCAGGAAATTATTTCTATAGCTGGACTTCAATACCGCCAGGGTTTATTTCAAATCAGCAAAAACCTGATGACACGCCAACAGTAAATACAACTTACGAGATTGTTGTTGATGATGGCTTAAATACGGCTTCTGCCACCGTTGATGTATCTGTTATTCAAAATCCAACAGCAGATGCTGGTTCGGACGCCACGGTCAATTCAACAAGTTTTTACACGCTGCAGGGAAGTGCATCGGATGCGAGCTCTGTTTTATGGACGACATCAGGTGATGGAACATTTGATGATAACGCCAGATTGAATGCAAAGTACACACCCGGAACGAATGACATCCAGAACGGTTTGGTTACTTTAACACTATCGGCTATCCCTGTAAATCCATGCACAACTAATGCTTTTGATGATATGTTGCTTACAATAGACGGTTGCCAGACACTGAGCATTCCCCAGGGATGGTCGGGAATTTCAACCTGGATTGAACCTCATGCTCCCAATGTGGTAAACATGTTTGCTCCGATAGTAAATGATTTGGTAATCCTTATGAGTGACAACGGTATTTATTGGCCGGCGTTCAATATTAACTCAATTGGTAACTGGAATGCTTATAATGGTTATAATGTCAAGGTTTTGAATGACGACATCCTTCAGGTTTGTGGTACGCCTGTTTCGTCAATATCAATCAACCTGTCAGAGGGCTGGAACCGAATCCCGGTATTGAGTAGCAATAATGTGGATGTAGCCACCACCATTGGTTCGTTGCCTTGCTTTATGCTTGCAAAAGGAATTGGTGTTGACCAGGGGATTTACTGGATGGGACCGGGAGGATTGATTATTGCAAACTCACTGGTAAACCTTGAGACCGGAAAAGCTTACTGGGTATATGTAACCTGCGATTGTACCTTCACATTTCCACCAAGTACCATGAAAGGTGGGACATCTTTTGCCGGTGATCCCCAACCACCGGTTGAATCGCCATGGAACGAAGTAAGCAGAACATCAGTTTCTCACCTGATTGGTATTTCGGATGAATTTGCTGAACAGTATCATGGGAAAATAATAGGTGCGTTTAACAGTACTGGACTATGCACGGGATTGACCGAAATAAGAAAGGGAAACAATGTGCTGATTGTATACGGTGATGATCCTTCAACCACCGATACCGATGGCATGGCCGAAGGCGGGGAAATGAACTTTAAAGTATATGATCCGCTGACAAAAGATGAACGGGGATTATCACCACTTTTCGATCCTTCTCTTCTAGACTATGATAGTAGATTTGTAATCAATGGAATTTCGAAAATTACGTATACAAGTTCCATTGCCGGAGATATTGCTGAAAGCAGTGTGCAAATTTATCCAAATCCTGCCAATGATTTTATAACCATTGTTTGTGATCAAAACGCAGAAGAATATGACCTTGTGATTCATGATATTACCGGAAGAATTGTCCTGAACCAACATTTGAACGGACACTCGGAACAAACCATTGACGTAAGCGGACTGGCACCGGGTGTTTATCACCTGGCCATTGATTCGCCCCGTCACAGGTATATAAAAAAGCTTGTAATTCAATAAGCGTAGTAATTGTTATTCTGTTGAAAAGGCATCCCGGTAAAGGATGCCTTTTTTTTAAGCCTAAGCGAAGATAAGCTGGGGTGGGTAGATTATCTGCTACATACCAGAGATGGATTTGGGAAACAGAATTCTAATACTCAGTTCTATATCATGCGATTCTTCTTAGTGCCCCTCTGTGTCCTTAGTGCCTCAGTGGTTCTTATAATCAAACTACCATTTAGGCACCAGGGATACAAAAATGCCTCTATTGAAACTCTCCTATCATAAGATTTGAGGTAAATCCCGTTTCAAAAACCGGCCATATCTTTTCTGGAATATTGAATATGATACTTCAGGCTTCGTTTTTCCAATTTAAGAATACATTATGCTATTGCACAGTGTTTCAGCTTCTATATAAAATTAGTCCTTAATACAACGGACACCATTGGCCGACGAATATGGGTCTACATGACTATGTTTGATTCTTGCAGTATTGTAATGAAGTCCGCGGCTATGTATTGTAGTACCTACTGCCCAATCTTTGGCCCAAAAGCGGGCATCAACCTTAATCATGCTAATTGAATTGTTATTATAAGTAGAACCTGACCCGAGAGCCGTGAATCCACTTGAATTTGTTGCCCCTGCATTAGGGCTAAGCCAGTGGGATGTACCCGTTTCTTTTAGATTACCCCCTGCATCAGTACCGAAAGTACCTGCAGCATAACATTCACTGCTACTAATTGTGCCAGCATCAACATAGTTTTCAAGAATACACCATTCATCAACAATTGGTACATGCCATCCTCCCGGACAAATATCTACTGAAGGTGAAGTATGCAGGATCATTTCCCAGTATTCGTACAGGCCGCCATAAGTATCGCAATCGGCGTTATTGTTGGCGTGACAATACTTTTCGATAATTTCGTTGTTGGGTTGCCCTGAACCCATATTTACCATCACCCCGATATTCAGGTTTTCAGCCATCCAGCATTGTGATCCAATTTGCACGGATTCATAAATTTGGTTGTCACGGGAATCCAGGAAGGGTTCACCGCAATCCCAGATTCCGTCATCCGTAGTAAAACTCCAAAGAGGTCCTTCGCTTACATTGAGGTGGTCGTCATGCGCAACAATTTTCCAGAAATACGCTGTATTGATATCCAGGCCGGGATTAAAAGTTGTTTCTGTTTGTCCTGATGCAATCTGTGGAGGTGTGGCCTCGCTGCCAAAGTAAACATCATAAGTGAGAGGATCATTGTCGGGGTCGGAGCATGTCCACGAAAGGGTACTGAGGGTGCTTTGGTCAGCTGCACCATTTTCAGGGCTGGGTGAGGATGGTGGTTCAGGCGGCTGGTTTGGGTTTTCACTTTGCAGGCAACGTACCGAAAACGCATATCCCCTTTCATGATCCATCCGGTAAACCTGTGGACTGTCTTCCCACAGTGACCTGTACCAGGATTTTGCACCATTTGTACTTGATGTCCAAAAGTAACCGTGAATATTCATGCCTGCAAAGGTACCATCTATATTACGTACGCCAACCAGATGAGCCCAGAATCCACTACTTCCATATACTTTAAGTTTGGTGCCACCATCCGTACCCCGATAGAATGTAGCATTGCATGTTATGGTAGGATCAACTTCCTGTTCCAAAATACACCATTCGGTATCACTGGGTAAATGCCATCCAGCCGGGCAGGCATTTATTGCAGCATCCCATGAGTATAACCTGCCAATCAGATCACAAAATGCTGAGTTATTTGCGTAACACCAACTGTTGCCGGTACTATAATTCAGGTTTTTCTGCATCCAGCATTGTTCTCCAATGAGAACGGTTGTATAATTTTGACCATCACGCGGATCGGTAAAAGGCAGGCATGGTTTAAAGGCTACATCCACCTCATCGGAACTGCTTGCACAAGCCGTGGAGATGGTCCATTGCAGGGTATAATCCACATGCGACAAGCCAGTAAACAAAGTAGCAGGGTTGCCGGCATCATTAAAAGTGCCTCCTGTGCCATTTAAAATACTCCATTGGCCCTGCCCGATTTCGGGTGTATTGGCACTGAGGTTAACCGAAAGGTCACCATTGTATAAAACAATGTCATTCCCTGCATCTGCTGTAGAAGGAGTTGGGAAAAATATGATATCTACCTGGTCGGTGCTTGAATCGCATGGCGTGGCAATGGTCCAGGAAAGCGTATAATTGGTACATGGTTGTCCGGTAAAGACAGCTTCTGGTAGGGAAGGATCATCGAAATTACCACCTTCGCCGCTATCAATGCTCCACAATCCCTGCCCTGTTTCGGGTGTATTTGCCGAAAGTGGGGTGTTGGTTGTGTTATCTGTGAATACCATGTCATTCCCTGCAATTGCGATAGTAGGCGTGGCATAAAAGGCAATACTTACCTCGTCTGTTGATGAATCGCAGGGAGTGGCAATGGTCCAGGCAAGTTGGTAATTGGTACAATGTTGCCCGTAAAAGACAGCTTCCGGTAGGGAAGGATCGTCGAAACTACCCCCTTCGCCGCTTACAACAGTCCACGATCCCTGGCCAGTTTCGGGTGTATTTGCCGTAAGTGTAGTGCTGGTTGTGTTATCCGTGAATGCCTGGTCATTCCCTGCCAACGCTGTTGTTGGCGTGTCAAAAAAGGTTATCTCCACCTGGTCGGTAGTGTATCCGCAGGTATTGGAAATTGTCCAGGCAAGGGTGTAGGTATTACATGCTTGTCCGGTAAAAACAGGGTTTGGAATGGTGTTATCATCAAAACTGCCGCCGTCGCCGCTTTCGATGGTCCATATCCCGGTTCCCTGTTCAGGTGTGTTTGCTGAAAGTATGACTGAGGTCGTGTTATTGTTATAGATTTGGTCATCCCCGGCATTGGCCTGTGTTGGTTGAGGGGTACATGTGCCACAGGTTTCGAACCAGTTGTCCAGAAAATAGTAATTTATACAGTTGGTAGTAATATTGTGTACAGTAAGGCCTTCATAGGGTATCAGGGCATCGATTTCTGCCTGGGTATAGCTTTTTACGCCGGTGGTAAACGAATTTCCACCATTTGATAACGTAACCTGGTAATCCTGAACGGTGAATGTTTGTAACTCATTGGCTGGATCGTTGTCGGCATCATCAGTTTCATCATTAAAAGTGCCGCCGTCATGCGAAAGTGAAACCATACTACCCGTTTTGTTCAACACCTGTATTTCATTGGTCGCATCATTGTCGTTGTCGGCAATATTAATGGTTTCCCCGCTCTGTGAAAGGCTGACCTGTAGCCCGGATTGTTCCAGTGTTTGAATCTCATTTGCAGGATTGGCATCCGTATCGGTAACATCAATGGTGGTACCGGTGCCATTATCTATATTCAATGTAACCAGGTTGCCATTTTTTGTGTTGCCCAGATCCTGCAGTTCGTTGGCCGGGTCGTTATCTGCATCGTTCACTTCATCGGTAAAATTTCCGCCATCCTGTGAGAGGGAAACTGTGTTCCCCACCTTGTTCAGTTGTTGTAACTCATTTGCAGGATTAGCATCTGCATCGTCCACCTCATCAGTAAGGGAGCCGCCGCCATCCGAAAGTGTAACAATACTGCCGGTTTGTTGGATGGTTTGCAACTCGTTTTGTGGATCTGCATCGGCATCTTCCGGGTGAGCTGTATTTTCGGCATAGAGGGCATATGGAACTGCAAGTAGCTGGCTTATGCTCATTTCGGTAAATTCTGAGCCGCCATTTTCATCTATTTCCACTTTAAGGAAAAAATGGTTTCCATTCCAATTAATATCTTCAAAACTACCTGAAAGTACCTGCCCGGGATCCCCGATTTTCAGCGCAAACAGCCCCATGCTGTTGGTGCTCAGATTGTGTAGCTCACTGTAAACGGCTTCTCCCTGTGCGCTGCCAGCCAATATGGATATCTTAACCGAGATGACCTGATCGACAACAGGATATCCATCGCCTGATCGTGTAATAGCCTGGTAATTGATGGCCTGCGGGGTTTGGGCAAGGGTAGTAAAAACAAACAGAATTGTTGATAGAGAAAGTATAATATGTTTCATGCTATTTGATACCTTTTATGATTTATCTAAACGAAATCTAAACCTTTCCGGATTTTGTAAAACCTGAATGGTTAATCATATAGTCAGAAATACCTGATGGCCCGGACGTGAAAGTTGATATTCCTCGGGAGGGTTCCCTGGCCACCATTGAGAAAACTCTGTCCCCAGGAGTAATCCGTGTCGGGTTCATACTCGGTTGAACTCCAATATTCATCGTCAGAAAAGCCTCCAATAAGTTCCTTACTAAGGTATAGCTTATTGAGTTCGTCTGTACTGGGCAAAAACCAGTCATTGTATTCATTTAATTCAAGATTATTGCAAATATTTGCTGCTGTAGAAGAACCACAATTTGCAGCAACAATATCGAGGGTATTTTGGTATCCCGTGCCCAGAGCGGTACCATCAGCACCTAGAATAATAGTCATGTTACAACCCCATTGACAACCTGAGCATTGGTCAGTGGGAGCAGCAATAATACCGTGTATTTCACCATCAATGTATCCTGGATCACCAGGTTGTAAAAAGTATGCAATAATGCCTCCCTGATAAGGATCACCGATCATGAATTCGACAAAAGTCACCGACACTGTATCTATTGATGTTCCACACGGATTGCTTATTTCCCATAGCAGCTTATAGGTATTCCAGAAGATTCCGCTAAATTCAGTTTGCGGATCGGAAGGATCGGCAAGAACACCACCCTCGCCACTCAGGATTGTCCATTGGCCATCACCTGCATCGGGCATGTTGGCATAAAGGTTTAATGTAGAACCATCTACTATTGTATCATTACCGGCATTGGCCTGTGTCGGTTGAGGGAAACAAGTACCGCAGGCTTCGTACCAGTTATTCATGGAGTAGTAATTTATGCAATTTGTGGTAGAGTTGATAACAGTAAGGCCATTATAGGGAGACAGGGCATCGATCTCCGCCTGGGTATAGCTTTTTACTCCGGTCATAAAGGTACCACCTCCAAGGGAAAGGGTTACTTCGTAATTCTGTTCGGAAACTGTTTGAATTTCGTTGGTGGGATCAGGGTCTGCATCATCTACTTCATCAATAAAAGTGCCGCCACTTTGTGAAAGTGAAACCACATTATCCGTTTTACTCAGTGTCTGTAATTCATTGCTTGCATCATTGTCATAGTCGGCAATATTGATGGTTCCGCCACCCTGTGAAAGGCTTACCTGTAGATCGCTTTGTTCCAGCACCTGAAGCTCGTTGGCAGGGTTGTCATCTGTATCGCTAACATCAATGGTTGTTCCGCTGCCACTGCTTATATTCATTGTAACCAGGTTACCGTTTTTCGAATTGTCCAGATTCTGGATTTCGTTAGACGGATCGTTATCCGCATCGTTCACCTCATCGGTAAAGCTACCGCCAGCCTGTGAGAGCGAAACCGTGTATCCCACTCTGTTCAGTTGTTGTAGCTCATTGGCCGGATCGGCATCTGCATCGTCCACTTCGTCTGTAAATGAGCCGCCACCATCTGAAAGGGTTACTGTGCTACCGGTTTTTGTTATGGATTGTAATTCGTTTTGCGGATCTGCATCGGCATCCTCCGGGTGAGCAGTATTTTCAGCATACAGGGCATAAGGTACAGAAAGCAATTGAGTAGTTCCCATTTCAGTGAAGTTTGTACCGGCGTTTTCGTCTATTTCCATTTTCATGAAATAAATGTCTGTACCCCAGGCAATGTCTTCAAAGTTACCTGAAAGCACAAGGGCCGGGTTTCCGATTTCGATAGTGAACAAACCAAGGTTGTTGGCCATTACACTATGCGTTTCGCTGTAAACCACATCGCCGGAAGCGCTTTCGGCAAGGATTGAGATTTTAACAGAGATTTCCTGGTTAATTACCGGGTCGCCATATGCATTGCGTGCTACTGAAATGGCCCCGTAAACAATCGGACATAATTATCAATAAAAAACAGTAATTATG
>JABMQA010000980.1 GCA_013203545.1 Bacteroidota bacterium | reverse complement strand
TGGTCGGCAGCAGGCGATGCCGAAAAATGTGTCACCATCATTCAGGGAATCAAAAACAAAGTCCCGGATGCCAACATATTTTATACAAAGGGTTGTGAGGTGGAAGGTAATGATCAATCAGGTTTCAGCCGTGCCGCATCGCTGGCACGCCGTTCGGATGTGGTGATCCTTGCCATAGGTGAAACTGCCGGTATGAGTGGTGAGGCTTGCAGCCGATCCGAAATCACCATTCCGGGTGTACAGGAAAAACTGACTGAGGTACTACTGGCTACCGGTAAACCAATTGTAGTAGTATTGTCCAATGGAAGACCCCTCGACCTGTCATGGCTCGATGAACATGCTCCGGCAATACTTGAAACATGGTTCCTTGGAACAACGTCTGGCGACGCCATTGCTGACGTAATGTTTGGAGATTATAATCCTTCCGGGAAACTGTCGGTTACATTCCCGAGAAAGCTGGGCCAGGTACCGCTATTTTACAACACCAAAAATACCGGAAGACCTAAAACAGATGTTAAATGGACCAGTAAATACCTGGACGTACCCAATACACCACTGTATCCTTTCGGTTATGGATTGAGTTATACAACCTTCGATTACTCAAAGCCGGTATTATCAGGTGAGACCATGACACGTGACGGATCGCTGACGGTTGCTGTTGACATAACCAACACCGGACAATATGAAGGTGAAGAGGTTGTTCAACTATATGTCCGCGATCTGGTGGGCAGCGTAACCCGTCCCTTGAAAGAATTGAAGGGATTCGAAAAAATCAGCCTGGAACCCGGCGAAACGAAGCGGGTTGAATTTATTGTAAATGCTGATGACCTTCAGTTTCTGGACATCAATATGGAATGGGTTGTGGAACCGGGAGAATTTGAAATATTTGTGGGAACTGATTCGGAGGATACCAAATCGGTGATGTTTTCAGTTACAGATTAATAATGTTTATCATTCAACTTTCATATTTAATTTGTCACAATTTGTTAAATAATGGTATTTCGATCCGTCTCCCGACTTTTATCGGAATGGCTTACAAAACCATATGACAAAACGGAATAGATTTCTCTCCGCCAGCCGACGGATCGAAAAGACAGGGGTAATGAGACTAATACAGGGAGGTGGGAAAGAGTGGGCGCTTCACGCCCACTCTTTCCCACCTCCAAAGACCCCTCCGACGTCCTGTCCTTTCGATGGAGCGTAGCGACTGAGAAATCTGTTATATCGCATAATTTCAGCTTGTTGTAAAAAGCTGTCATCGGTATCTGTAGGTTGGCAGAAAGAAATCTATTTAATACAGTATTGAGTTTTAACCAACACAAAATATCATGCATATTGTCAACAAAAGAATCATCGGTCTTTTTATACTTGTTTTTATTGGAAGTTTTGGGTTTTTACAAGCACAAACCTACTTCTACTTTCAGGACAGCCCTGATCCGGTGTTTTATGATTTCAGCTGGTTAACGGTGAACGCACCAAGCGAACTGGAAGTGGCCGGTGAGGACGATCGGCGTTTCCCGGTGGAGACAGGCATCCCTCCGGAACAAGGAATAAATTCGCTACGAATGAAATGGAAATCGGTTGAGGGTGGAACCTGGCAGGCCATCGCCGCAGGAAGCGGCTGGGCAGCAAAGGATGTTTCAGATACCGATACCCTGATGTTTTATTTTTATGCTGTTAACGGATTAGCTGTAGATTTGCTGCCGACAGTTTTCCTGGAAGATACTGATAATCAACAGACCTCAAAAATTGCCATTGGTAACCATTGCGGCGATATCCCGGCAGGGGTATGGTACAGAATAACCATCCCCATGGAAATTTATTTTAACGCCGGCGATCCTGTAAATTTTGCAGCTATCAAAACCATTGGTTTTGGTCAAAACACATCCGATAATATTGAGCATACCTTGTATGTTGATGATATGCGGATATATAAAGGTGATGGTACTTCACCACAGGTTTCACCACCGCAAGGATTACAGGCAAAAGGCTACGACAGCCACGTTTATCTTACCTGGCAGCCAAATACCGAATCCAATCTGAACGGATACGAAATATATCAATCTACAAATGGAGGGGCCAATTTTTTTAAAAGGGCTACAGTTGGTAAATATGATACTGTTTTCACGCATTTCGTCAGACAGCAGGGAACGAATCTCAACCTGAAATATGCCATTACTGCCCTGAATGACATCAATGAGCCATCTGAATTTTCAAATATTGTTGATGTTTCAACCTACGACATGAGTGATGATGAACTTTTGGATATGGTGCAGGAAGCCACATTCAGGTATTTCTGGGATTATGCACATCCGGCATCGGGCATGGCAAGGGAGCGAAACACCTCCGGGAATACGGTTACTTCAGGAGGTACCGGGTTTGGCGTAATGGCTTTACTCGTAGGAATTAACAAAGGGTTTATCACCAGGGAACAAGGCATCGGGCGAATGATAAAGATTTTAGACTTCCTCGAAACAGCCGACCGGTTTCACGGCGTTTGGCCGCATTGGCTCAATGGCAACACCGGGGCAGTGATACCATTCAGTGTACAGGATAATGGCGGTGACCTTGTGGAAACTGCCTATTTGATCCAGGGCCTGCTTACCGTAAGGCAATATTTTAACCAGAATACCCCAGACGAACAAGCCATTGTACAAAAAATTACCAACCTGTGGGAAACCGTTGAATGGGACTGGTACAGGCGAAACAACGGGAACTTCCTCTACTGGCACTGGTCACCCAATTATGAGTGGGCTATGAATATGCAGGTGAAGGGCCCCAATGAAGCGGCCATCGTTTATCTCCTGGCCATTGCATCCCCTACGCATGGTGTGCCTGCCTCGTTGTGGCACAACGGTTGGGCCGGTTCATCCTACTATGTGAATGGCGGTATTTTTTATGGATATAAATTATGGGTTGGATGGGATTATGGCGGACCGCTGTTTTTCGCCCATTATTCCTACCTGGGTTTTGATCCGAGAAATAAAAAAGATGCATATGCCAATTACTTTCTAAACAATACAAACCACACGCTGATCAACCGTGCCTATTGCATTGCTAACCCAAAGGGATGGGAAGGCTACGGGGAGAATTGCTGGGGGCTCACCGCCAGCGATGACCCATGGGGATACCTTGCACACGAACCACAAAGTGACCGCGATAACGGAACGATTACGCCCACTGCAGCCCTGTCGTCGATACCTTATACGCCGGCGGAGTCGATGGCTGCACTCAAACATTTCTACAGAAACCTGGGGGAGAAAGTATGGGGAAACCAGGGGTTTTTTGATGCATTCAATATAGAAGCCGACTGGTATGCCACTTCTTATCTTGCCATCGACCAGGGGCCGATCATCGATATGATCGAAAATTACAGGAGCCAGTTGTTGTGGAACCTCTTTATGGCAAACCCTGAAATACAACCCATGCTCGATGCCATAGGTTTTGTTTATGATCCGGAAGCTACAGGCAATCTGTTACCTGCACAGCAAAAAATACTTTCATGTTTCCCGAATCCTGCTTCACAGGAATTTACCATCACCTTAAATTTTCAAAATCAGGATGAGATTTCACTGGATATTCTGGATGGAACAGGGAAGATCGTAAAGCACCTTTTTAATAATGTAGAAACACAAGGTGGTGATTTGCAAATCGGGGTTCATACAAAAGATTTTGTTCCGGGAATTTACCTGGTTAAGTTGAATTCGTCCAAAGGATGTTTTGTTGAAAAGGTAGTTGTTTATTAGTGATGTATAATTTGATTGTATGGATACTGGTCTTTTCAAGTGAAATAGCGATCTAAAGAGGACGATGTACAAAACGACATAGGGATGCCATCCCTCAAATGAATAGTTTACATTTCAAGAAAGGAATATGTGGATACATTGGTCAAACAGCTTCCGAAGTTTCCAGGGATGGCATCCCTCTCGATACTTTTGGCACTCGTTGCAGACGAGTGCCCCGTAAAATGTCTTTTTAACTAAAGTTGTTGAAGTAGATAAGGTTTTTGTTTAATCGGTCCCTTTCACAATAGAATTATGGTGTTCAGAAGTTTCGTTTAATCACTTATGGAACTCAAACAGCAGAAATAACTTTCAACCCAGTATGGGTTGTACTATTGTAGATAAGTGCTCCTGGATGGAATAACCCAAAACCCAGTATGGGTTTGACTATAAAATGAAATGAAAAAATCTGTAAAATATTACTGCGGGATATCATCCTTTGCTACTCGCATCAATTACCAAAATTTTTACCTGATCAGCAATTTCTCGTTCCATACCAAATCACCGGATCCGATCACAACCATATAAATTCCCGGGGCTAACCCGGTGATATCTATAACAGCGTCTTTTAACAAGTTTGAACCTTCCAGCATAACCCGCCCGGTTAAATCATAAATAGTTACCACGGGTGATTGGATATTGGCGGGCACAATAAGCCGGAAATAACCTTTTGCAGGATTGGGATAAATATGGAAGGTACTTGGCATATCCATCCCTTTCTCTCCCACATATCCATAACATTCATTTCCAAACAGCTGTATTTCGTCTTTTTGTACACACCATAGCGATGAATGCCACTCAAACTGTATCATATCTTGAAAAAGGCCTGATTCCATACCAATGCCTTCAATGATCCGTGGCCAGTATTCGGTACCGTAATCATCTTCAAAAGACCAGTATTTGCGCATTTCGCCATTGGAAAGTTCGATGTAGCCGATTTCAGCTACAATCAATTCATACCCTCCGGTCGTCCAATCCGACACATAGGAATCTCCAACCTCAAGTGAGAAATCGTATAAAAGTTCAGGTATACCCGGTAAAGGATGTGTTTTAAAATACACCTGCCTCGAAGCTGTATCTTCATGAAGAAAGTAACCCGGCTGGGGAATGGTGTCTGCAAAATAAGGCCCGCAAAAGGCCGGATTCGATGACAGAAAATCGAAATAACTGAATTTGGCCCACAATTGCCCGTCTATTAAGGTATCCTCACCGGTATAAAAATGGCGGTGTGCCCAGCCGGGGCATATAGCGGCCATGGGCCAGTAATCGTTGTCCCAGTATTTGTTGGCTTCGATCAAAGGATGATATTCCTGGGCTTCGGCACGGTGAAAGGCAAAAAGGAGGAGCACAGGCATGAGAACGGATAGTTTTTTCATAGTCGGATTTTTTGTTTGTAAATATAGTAAAAAAAAAGCTACCCCAAAATCAGGGCAGCTTTTTTTTATTTGTAAGAAATATCTATCAACCTAGTCTTTCATAAATTTAACAGTCTCGATCCTACCTGCTTCATTGCGCAGAACCATGATGTAGATTCCTTTGGTAAGTTCGCTTGTGCTGAACTGGAATGCTCCCGCACTGAGTTGGTTGAAGGTCATTTTCTGTTGTCCTAACAGGTTGTAAACCTCAAGACTTTGCAGATCTTCGTTAACCACAACATTGAGGAACGAAGTACATGGGTTTGGTGCAATCGAAACAGCCGGTAAATTGTTAAGATCGTCAATACCTGTATCATCAAATGGATTGGGATCGTCATTCACCCTGATGTTGTCGAAATAAAGTTCAACAACGCCGGCTGAAGTCAATGGATCTTCGAAGTCGGGCATAAATGCACAAACAGGATAAGTACCATTCATAGTGTCAAAAGCAAATACCATATCAACCCATTTATCGGTCTCAGTTTGCTGATTGGTACTTTCAATTTCGAGTGTACCTGATGGTCCACCTTCGAGTTTGAACTTAACCGGGCTTGCCTTTGGTTTCCAAACCATTACGTGAACATACTTATGAAGGGAAACATCAAATTGAGGATCATTGTTTGCCCAGAACCCACCCCATGCTTGGCCATCGTCATCGGTTCCACGGCGGTTGAATTGCATAACTTTTGCACTGGTATTGATACCGCTGGGATAGGGATTGTCTATAATAAAGAAGGTTTCATCTACAGGGTGCAATTCAGCATTGTCCCACTCGCCACAACCCATAACATGCAATGTGAAAGGCCCGTTGGTTCCATCTTCAAAATCTGCATACATGGTTTCTTCTGAAGGAGGTAACAGTTCTATGAAAAAGTCGATACAAGTTTCCGGTTCGATAGGATCCCAATCTTTACCTTCAAGATCCCAGGTACCATTGTTGAACACACATCCGATTTGTGTTACGTCAGTTCCGGCCGCAATACCGTAAAAAGCAGCAGGTGTAAAAGTAATTGCCCATGTGGTATAGGTTGGCCCAACACCATCCAGCGGAATATAAAAGTCGGTACATGCACCTGTAGCATCGAAATCCTTACCTTCGGCATCCCATGAGCCATTGTTAAAGACAGCGCAAATTTGTGTAACTTCGGCTCCGATTTCTATGCCATAGAAATCAGCAGGTACAAAAGTCATCGACCAGGTACCATC
>JABMQA010000011.1 GCA_013203545.1 Bacteroidota bacterium | reverse complement strand
GCCGATCAAACCTCACAAATCCACGATGACATCTCAAAGGATTTATCTGCAGACAGGGCTGCCGACACAGATCTGGATAAAGACAATGATCAGGACGAGCCTATTTTCACAGTGGTCGAGGTCATGCCAAAATACCCCGGTGGTGATGAGGCCATGTTGAAGTATCTTTCTGAAAATATTACCTATCCCGAAAATGCCCGTAAAAATGGAATACAGGGAACTGTTTATGTAACATTCGTTGTTGAAAAAGACGGGAGTATCTCCGATGTAAATATCCTGAGGGGTTTAGAGAAGGAGTGCGATGAAGTGGCCCTTCAGGCAGTAAAGAATATGCCCGCATGGACCACCGGAAAACAAAGGGGAAAACCGGTCAGGGTTCAATTCAATCTGCCACTGAAGTTTAAACTTAATGAAGAAAAAGAGGTGAAAAAAACCGGCGGACCTGATGAGCCGCCCCCACCACCAAAGACGGGTTACAAGAAATAAATTCGTTTAAACTTTTATTCCAAAGATTTGGTTGGCTTATAATAATAGGCCAACCAAATTTTTTTTATTCCGGGATTATTTTGTACAACCTTCTGGTTTTCTGCCAAAGGATTTCCTTGCATACCTCGTGGCAAGTCAGACATCCCCTCGAAGTAGTTTTGGAACTGTTAGGGTATAACCTGGCCTTTTTGTCCCGATAGGGACATAATATTATTTTACCGCTGGATATTATGTACCTAAAGGCACATTGGTGAATGCATTTAGCCCCTTCTATAAACATTTTGATGATGATTTTTCTACTGAATTTATAAAGGGGAATAACCCGTACAGCCGAATTAAAATGTCACCGGAAGGATTCCTGTTTATGGGTGATGATTAGATGGAAAATGATGATAATTTTGATGAGTACACAAAAATGCTGGTAAATAATTCCATAACCGGAACTACCTCAAAACAATCATCTTCTTCACTTCCGATAATTCCTGCGACTCCAGCTTATAGTAGTAAATACCACCTTTCAAGCCCTCGGCACCATAGGTAAAATGATGATCGCCATTCGATTGCCATCCATCCAATAGCGTGCTTACCAAATGCCCGTCAGAAGCCTAAATTTTTAGACTTGCCCGACCTGCATCTTCTAAAAATTAAGAAATTATTGTGGTATGATCAAAAGGATTGGGGAAATTCTGATGGAGGGTTAAACCGGATGAAGCGCTCAATGCATAATTCTCAACTCCAGTTATAGTTGACCAATCATATGTAACCCTGAATAATTTGGCGCCCCCATTCATATTTTGAAACACTCCCAGACACAGATTGACGGTGGTATCGTCTGAACTACCGGAAAGTGCCGAAGCAGGTACAGAAGTACCGGGCAAACCACTGTTATTTTGCTGCCAGGTAGTTCCATTATCTGTAGAAAAATTGAATCCTCCTGGTTGTGTTCCCTCCGGGAATTGCGCTACACCGTTCATTTTTTTGTTCTCTGAGCTCAGATAGCCAATCCACAAACCTGACATCTCAACATCATCAAAAATTGCAAGCAATGATACAGTCAGGTATTTGTTTTCTTTGAAAGCTTCATAAATGTTACCATCTTCAGATCCCCCAAGTAACCTTGTATTACCGTCCTTATTATCAAACGGATAATCAAATACTACTTTGGTGACCGTAGCATTTTCAATACCTGCTCCGGTAGCCTTTTCCCACACATCTCCATTGTCCTCCGAAGAAAATAATCCGTTTGTTGTGGCCGATACTACTATTCCACTTGAATCAACTTCAATATCCCGCACCCAGGTGTCAGCAGGGATCCCTGTATTGGAATAGGACCAGGTTGCTCCGTTATCAATCGACCTGTAAACTCCCTGCCGGGTACCTGCAAAAATGGTATGTGGGTTTGTGGATATGCTTACCGTTACCGAAAAAATGTTATTCCCTGACGGAACCGAAACAAGCGGTTGCCATGTGTCGCCGTTATCGGTTGATCGGTACAGGCCTTCATTCTGCGGGTAAGGCCAGATACTGGCATAAAGATTCCCATCGGCACCGGCTGTAATGGTACGTCCGGTATAGGCGTCAAACAAATTTTCCCAGTTATCACCATCATCCACCGAACGTCTTACGCCTCCGTCATCACCATTGGGCCAGTTGAACGAAGCTGTTGTAACAAAGATGTGATTGTTGTCGGGTAGTATAACTATTTCAGTTATACCTCCACCCTCCGGAGTACCGGCAGTTTGCTGCCATTCCTGAGCAAGCGAGATCATCCCGAAAAATAACAAACCAAGAAAAAAATTGATTCTTTCTTTCATGTTTCAAATCTCCTATGTAAGTTAAAAAAGGATTAGTAATTGCCTAAAGTACTGCCAATGAATTCAAAATCATAATATTTGATGAATTTTTACACTGATTTAACAATAATTACTTACTATGTCAATCTAACATCAACACTATAAAACAGAAACACTACATTTGTCCTTCAAATAAATTAAACTATGAGAATATTAATATCCCTTTCAGTAGCCTTCCTTTTAACAATGGTCACCTCAGCCCAGGTAGCCCCTGATAAATATTGGGTAAGGTTTACCGATAAAAACAATTCACCCTTTTCTATTGATAACCCTGAAGAATTCCTGTCGCAGCAGGCGATCGATCGCAGAATTGCACAGGGAATTTCTGTAGTTGAAAACGACCTGCCGGTAAACGCTCCATATATCGCAGCTGTGGTTAGTACGGGCGCCACGCTTCTCAATGTTTCCAAATGGTTTAATTCCGTTACCGTTTTTACGGACAGCCCGGATGTGATTGTTGCCATCAATGTCCTGCCT
>JABMQA010000979.1 GCA_013203545.1 Bacteroidota bacterium | reverse complement strand
TTTTAATGGGACTTCTGGCTGCCGATAAAATTGCGGGGAAAAATCAAATAGATTTATGGAAGATTAATACAGATATCGAGTACCAGGAAGAAGGAAAGGTTAAAGATGTACTGATTCAATAGGTCAGGCATAGAAATAAAAAAAATATAGATCGAAAAGATGGAATTAAAATGCCATAGTAGAAGACGATCCCAGGGATTACTAATTTTTATGAAGGTATTTCAATAAATCCGTGTTAATAGTTTCATTTGAATCTATTATCTGCTAATATTGCAGTATAAATGAATAAAAATGACTGAGAATAACAATGGCTTTAAGCGCCGTAATTTTATCAAAATACTGGGTCTGGCCGGAGGTTTTGTAACCCTGGGTGGCGCTGCGGGTGCCGGTCTTGCAACCGGGAAGAATAAAGATAGCTATACCGGCTTTGGAAGAACTGAATACGGAGAGGATCAGTTTTTTAACAGGAACCCATTTGTTGTTGATAAACCTACCTACGAAAAGGTTGGGACTCCCAGACGTATTTCTTATGTTGAAAACCTTTTTAAACGCAATGGAGAAATGTACCGGCTACTTTACCCTCGAAATAAAGAAGATGTCCCATGGAGTTTCGAACAGGGGGTGGAGACATTGCCCGAACCCTTAAAAAGTTTTTATACCGAACATCCCGGAGCGCTTAGTGAATTTAAAAAGTCGATGGAGAAGGGTAAGGAGCAGAGAAGTAACTGGCATCAATACGAAAATAAATTCCTGCTGGCTGATGCCTGGTCCAATGCACATGCCAGCCCATTGCACGGAAAAGGGTCATTTCCACATGCACCTGAAGAGTCACCTGAGATATCGGATTTTCAGGGGGTGAAAGATGTGAAATTAACTTTTAAATCCAACCGGCATGCCTCCGATCTTATCAAGAAAATAGCGTATAGTTTTGGCGCTTCACTGGTTGGGATTGCCAGAATTAAAGAAGAATGGGTTAACCAGGGGTACATGCGTGGCGTTGGTAAAACCGATTTTGAAGTGCCGGAACACTGGAAATATGCAATTGTTATTGCCGTTCCTCATGAATGGGATTCGTTGTACGCCAACCCTACCTACGGAACCTCTTACGATGCTTATTCAAAGTTGAGGTTTTTTGCAGGGAAACTTGAGGTTTTTATCAAAGAGATTGGCTATCCTGCCAGATCCCATGTACCGCCTACCTCGTACGAACTCACCTTGCCTCCGGTTGCAATAGATGCGGGGCTTGGGGAACAGGGCAGACATACCGTGTTAATTACCCCCGAACTTGGTGCCAACACCCGGCTGGCGGCAGTAACTACCAACATGCCACTTGAGCCCGACAAACCCATTGATATTGGTATAAATGATTTTTGCAGCAAATGTAAAATTTGCGCAGAAGAATGCTCTGGTGGTGCAATAAGTTTCGATAACAAACCGGAAAAAGTCATCAGGGGTTACAAAAGATGGCATATAGATGAGGATAAATGTTTTACGGTATGGAATTCGGTGGCCACAAGCCATGCAAGAGGTTGCAGGGTTTGCCTTGCTGTTTGTCCGTATTCACGAAAAAATAACTGGATTCATAACATTGCCAGGGAAGTTGACCCGAGAGATCCATCTGGTTTATTTTCGACGGCACTGCTTGCGATGCAAAAGAAATTTTTCAAATATCACGGAGGGCAGGAATACCTTCCCCCACCCGATGGCACAAATGAAACTTTTAATGATGCACCCGGGTGGCTTAAAACTGAAGAATGGTTTGACATTTAATCCTTTGAATTATGTTTACAAACTCAACAATACTCGAACCTTTGTTCTGGATAATAATGGGAGTACTTTACACGATTTTTGCCATCAGTATGACCTATTGGGCCAGAGACCTTAAATTAAAAATGAACTGGTGGAAATGGCTCTTATCAATCATCTGGTTTATACTTCTTAATATTACAATTGCCGGTGGATTTACATTAATTGAAGAAAACGAATCCAGGGCGGGCATCTATTTCATTGGCATATTTGGAACCATCCTGATTGTTCTTGGGGTTGGATTATGGCAACTTTTTAAATCCTGATAATGCCGGTAAATGTCGTTTACAGGAATCTCCTAAAAATATTAACAATAGCTGTACTCATTGTGCTGGCTTCATACATCGGTAGACATCGTGCACAGGAATCTCAACAACAACGCATCTCATATTATTTTCCTGATACTGTTTACAATCTGGAACGGGTAAATGCAAATAAATGGATTGTTTCCGGCATATCTACTGAAAAGGAAAGTTACATCTATATTGGTGATGGCCTGGGATACAACGGAAGGGTAAGTGTTCTTGCGCAAACGGATTTGGATAAAATTATCAATAATGTCATTCCAATTGCACACCATGAAACACCATCCTTCTTTAAAAAACTGGAAAAGGACAATTATTTTAAAAGGATATCCGGAAAAGAAATCAATAGTTTTCTGGTCAATGAATCCATTGATGTCGTTTCGGGTGCCACAATATCGAGTATAGCGGTTGGGCAGGGCATTCGAAATGGTTACTCGAAAGGAGAGGGAATTCCAATTTCACTATCAAATTATCCTGTTTTCGGATTTCTTGAATTCCTGGTTTTGTTTTTACTAATTACAGGATTTCTTATCACAAAAATTAAAAGCAGGAAACTACAAAAGTATCTTTTATGGTCAACCATGGTCTTGTCTCTTATTCTGCTTGGATTTGTCTATAATCAGCATATTACCCTGTCGAGGGTTTCGGCAATCCTTAATGGTTACTTCCCGGGAATTAACAACGAATTGTA
>JABMQA010000978.1 GCA_013203545.1 Bacteroidota bacterium | reverse complement strand
GATCAAAGCAGATTCGGCCTGGGATATCCATAAAGGAGAAAATGGTGAAGAAGAAGTTGTGATCGCCATTGTTGATTCCGGCGTAGATTGGGACCACGAAGACCTGGTGGATAATATCTGGCAAAATATGGGTGAAGATTATGATGGTGATGGCAAGACCATAGAGTTTACAGGTAGTGAATGGATTTTCGATCCGGGTGATGAGAATGGTGTGGATGATGATGGAAATGGTTTTATCGATGATTTCATAGGATGGAACTTTTTAAATTCCAGTAATGATCCAAATCCAACCCCGGGATTGCCTTTTTTTGAACATGGTACTCATACTTCGGGATTAGCAAGTGCTACTACCAATAACAATATAGGTATCGCCAGCGTAAGCTGGAACCTTAAAATAATGCCAATAGATAATGGCATCGATTTATCACATCATAATGGTTTCGATGCCATTATATATGCTGCTGAAATCGGGGCGGATGTCATTTCAAACAGCTGGACAGCTCATTTTTATGCTGAGGCAAATCATGAGGCAATCAGCTATGCTGCCGGTTTGGGAAGTATCATTGTAGCTGCGGCAAGCAATAAGAATCACTTTTCAAATTATTATCCTGCTGATTATCCGGGTGTGGTTTCTGTGGCAGCCGTATCCAATAATGATCAAAAGGCCGATTTCTCCAACTTCGGCCCGAACATCTGGATCTGTTCACCTGGTGACGGGGTACTGAGTGCCGTTCCAAATAATAGCTACGAATTTGGCTGGGGGACTTCCATGTCTACCCCCATTGTTGCAGGCCTATTAGGCCTTGTCAAGTCATATCATCCCGAGTGGACTTCCAGCCAGGTGATCAAACAGGTACTTGCTACGGCTGATGATATTGATCCAGACAATCCCGGATATGAAAACATGTTGGGTTCGGGCAGGATCAATGCGTATCATGCGCTAATTGACTCAGGTGTTAGCCTTGCGCAGGAAATATCAATTGATATGATCCATTCAACCTGCCATGATGATGATAACGATCAGATGCTTGATCCCGGCGATGTGGTTAATATGAGTTTTAAACTCAGGAACTACAACTTTGGTATCGGCGCAAGCAACGCTACTTTTACACTCTCAACCGATGATCCTG
Source organism: Bacteroidota bacterium (assembly GCA_013203545.1). GTDB lineage: Bacteria > Bacteroidota > Bacteroidia > Bacteroidales > 4484-276 > JABMQA01. The sequence continues at coordinate 1,880 of JABMQA010000978.1, read as the reverse complement.
ATATTATTATTTCAAACAACTCCTGTTCTGCTGATATTCCAGATGATGATTATTTCAACCTGGAGCATGTTTTCGAATTTCAAATTTCCGAACAGGCCACTACCCATCTAGCCATGTTAAAACTAATCACAACTGCTGATGTTGAAATCACCTGGGGTGATACCATTTCATTGGAGGTACCTGTAGCACCGCAAGGAATACTTGTGTACCAGGGGATAGGCTCCGGCAATGCATTTAGTGGAGATTTTATTAATGAATTTTTAAATGAACAAGGGTTTCAGGTATATTACACTTCTCATTTTCCTTTTTCACTCAATGGCTTTGATGCTGTTTTTCTGTCTTATGGAAATTATGGATGGAGAATTGATGATGGGGTAATCGTGACAATGGTTATGGCAGAGGCCATTTTGGAATACCTTGAGTATGGTGGAGACCTATATGTTGAATGTGGATCATTTTTTAGTGGCATGTATTACTATGGATATCCGTATGCTGATGAAATAATGGAGTTATTCGGAGTAGAAGAATATGAAGTAGAGCTCAGCTCAAATCCCCTGAATTCTTTAACAGGAATATCTGGTTCAATTTGTGAAGGCCTTGCTTTTGGAGGCTCAACACAGAACCCAAGCTGGTTTATAAATAAGATGACGCCAAATGATAACGGCATTGCTGCCTTCGAAGAAGATGATTATGGAACGGTTGCCGTTCAAGGAGAGGGAGAATATGGCCAGAAAACTTTTGCTTTTTCATATGCACTGGCGCATTTGGAGGATGGAGCACAAGGAACAAGAGATGAGTTGATGGCCAGAATCATCAACTTTTTCGAACTTGAACCCGAGATACCCAACAATTTCATAAATATCCCCGAAGACTACCCAACCATTCAACTGGGAATTGAGGCTGCAAATATTGGAGATACGGTTTTGGTAGCCCCCGGTACCTATGTTGAAAATATTAACTTCAACGGAAAAAATATTACGGTGGCTTCACATTTCCTCACCTCGCAGGATACAGCTTACATTTCTCAAACCATCATTGATGGCGACAGCATCACAAGTGTAGTGGTGTTTGAAAATGGTGAAGATTCAACCGCAGTATTAAATGGTTTCACACTTACAAACGGATCGGGGACAGAAATCCCATGGCCTTTTGGACCCGGCACCTTTGGCGGAGGGATTTATTTCTCAGCAAGCAGGCCGTCTATTTGTAATTCTATAATCAGAGGTAACCACGCTGATAACGGTGGTGGGATTTATGCTGGTGGGATTTATCCCGATAGTAGTAATGCCACTTTGCTAAATGTGACCTTAAAATTAAATACCGCAAACGGCCCAGGTGGTGGTTTATACATTGGATACGGTTCAAACATCACACTTGTGGATTCAAAAATAGAAGAGAATTCTGCCAATAGTGGCGGAGGAGTCTGTTGTGGTAATATCAGCCCTGATTTTAGAAATGTTACTGTAAGCGGGAATGTTGCCAGAAATGGTGGTGGAATATTTTTTACAAACCCTATAACATTTGGTGATAATATCGACCGTTGTAATATTTATCAGAATTATGCTTTACTTGGTAACGACTTGTATTCCGAGTTCGATGTAGAAATAAAAGTTGATACCTTCAGCGTATTAAACCCAACCGAATACCATGCCTGGCCAGTCGAAAATTTTGAGTTTGATGTATTATATGGAATGATTGAGCAAGCAGATGCAGACCTTTATGTTTCACCAGAAGGTGACAATACAAATAGCGGTTTGTCGGCGGCTGAACCTTTACAAAATATCCGCTATGCTTTTTCGAAAATGCTTGCCGGGGAAACAAATCCTCACACCATCCATATTGCTGACGGGATTTACAGCCACTCTGCCACAGGGGAAGTT
>JABMQA010000977.1 GCA_013203545.1 Bacteroidota bacterium | reverse complement strand
TGATATTGCCAGGATCTCCGGGCATCCGCTTTTTGTGAGAAAATCAATTTTCCATGCGCTGAATCAGAAAGCCGTTGCACGTTCGCATGCCAAATCCATGATGCGCACTTACGAGGATATGAATATTATTGTTGCTCACCTGGGTGGCGGGATTACCGTTGGGGCCCATTGCAAGGGGAGGGTTATCGATGTGAACAACGGCCTTGACGGTGAGGGTCCTTTCTCGCCGGAACGATCAGGGACCCTTCCGGTTGGCGATGTGGTGAGAATGTGCTTTTCAGGAAAATATACCGTAAAACAAATCATGAAAATGATTAAGGGCGAGGGGGGATTGGTTGGGTACTTAGGCACCAATAATGCCTATGAGGTGGAGCTAAAAGTTGAGGCAGGTGATGAATTTGCAACATTGGTTTACAGGGCGATGGCCTACCAGGTGGCGAAAGATATAGGAGCCATGAGTACAGTGTTAAACGGAGATGTTGATGCAATACTCATAACCGGTGGTGTTGCCCATTCCAAATGGTTTGTGAATCAAATTATTGAACGTGTGCATAAAATTGGGCCGGTTCATGTTTATCCCGGCGAGGACGAAATGAAAGCACTGGCCATGAATGGTATGCGCGTATTAAAAGGCGAAACGGAAGTGAAAGTTTATGCGTAGGCCACTCAGGAATTTAATTTATAATCATACTTTAATGGCACCTTCACCCTTACTTTTGTTCCGGCTATTTTTTTCCCTTCGTAATAATCAAACATTTTAAAGGTAATCTTCAAATCATTAAATTCGTTAAATGTCCCGATAAATTGTTCCATCAGTTTAACCGGTTTAAAGGCCTTTGCTTTATTGTATTCCTTTGATTTTGCGATGCCCACACCATTGTCGGTAAATTCAATATGTAGATTTTTGGTGTCTTCCCTCAAATCAATCCGGAGGAGGCCATTTTCGGTACGGTGCATCAACCCATTTGCGATGGATGATTCGGCAAAAGCCTGTACAATCATCCTGGGAACTTCACGGTTCAAATCCACATTGTCATCCACATGAATTTGGAATGTAAACTTATCCCTGAAGCGGAATTTTTCTATTTCGAGGTATTTGGTAGTAAAATCAAGCTCTTCCTCCAGCATACGCGACATCCGGTCAGAATACAGCATGGTGGATCTGATAAGTTTTGAAAATTTGGAAAAATAGGTGTATGCGATTTGCTTTTCCTCTTTGTATATTGCAGATGCAATGGCATTTACGGCATTAAAGGTAAAATGGGGGTCCATCTGGTTTCGTATGGATTTTAGCTTCAGCTCAAGGAGTGTTCGCTCATGATTAAATCGCCTGTGAAGCATACGCTTCTGACTGATTAAAATCAACCAGACGCTGAACACATAACCGGAATAGATGAGCAAACAAATAAGTAAGTCCCGGATTAAAAAACTGTTACTTAGCGTATATTTAAATTCATAAACATCATCATCAGCCTGAATCACCAGATGTTGATCATCTTTCCCAAACTGCCTTATGCCCGGGTTTAAGGTTATTTCCGGTTTTTTCAGCCCCAAACCGGTGATATGGCGCAAATCACCTGATATCAAATTGAGTTGCCCAAAATTATCTGAGAATAATATTTCAGGATTACAATCATGGTCAAGGTCGAAAAATGTCAGGATGGGTACCATAAATCCATAATTGATGGTGGTGAATAGTGTGTCTTTTATGATATTCCATGCTATAATTTTCCTGGGTTGTTCACTGTGCCTTGCATTCAAGGCTATTATGATCTCCTGAAAACCATCGTTGTCCAGGTCATATGCATACATGTTTGTACTAAAGTCGATGGTATCGTATTGATAATTGATTTTATCCAGAAACATGTCAGATACCATCACTGTATCAATATCGGAATATGGATTTATGCCGCCCAGGAAAACCGAATCAGCCCGGTTGTAGATGGTAAAAACCTCTTTTATACCATTATTGTCATAATCTGTTATTAATATTCTTCCGGCCTGATTTACATGCTGTCCGTTAAAATTCCATTGTCTCAGTATTTCATTGTTTTTCGTGCTGATTTTTATCGCACACCGGTTGATCGTATTTGAAAAGTGTGAAATCTCCTCACTGTAGTCATCACCATCAAGATCGACATAATACTGACGGGTATTTTTAAATGCTTTATCAGCCCTTGTTACAGATATTAACTCAATCTTTTGCCTGTTAAAATCCAGTGGCAATAAAAACAAAGTTATCAACGAAAACGGAATAGCTAAAATGAACGGGCTTATAAGGACACGATTGATGCCGTATTTTTTAAACCTGTTCAATTGGGATCTTAATTTTCTGATTTAAACTTTCTAAATGCTTCAACCATTTGTGGGAGCACCTTCTGTACATCGCCAATAATGCCATAATCAGCTTCCTGGAATACCGGTGCCTCATGATCGGTATTAACGGCAACAATAACTTTTGAGGATGATACGCCTGCCAGGTGTTGGATAGCCCCCGAAATTCCAAGGGCAAAATAGAGGTTTGGAGCGACTATTTTACCGGTTTGGCCAACGTGTTCTGAATGTGGTCGCCAGCCTTCATCAGAAACTGGCCTTGAACAGGCTGTGGCAGCGCCCAAAATATCTGCAAGGTCTTCCAGGGGTTTCCAGTTTTCGGCGCCTTTCATTCCACGGCCACCGGAAACGATGATTTCGGCATCATTTAGTAAAATCTTTCCGGTGGCTTTCTCAACATTGGTCACCCTGGTTTTGAAGACGGTATCGTCAATTTCTGCTACAAAAGTTTCAATGGAAACCGCCTTTGCATCTTCGGTAATCCCGAAGGAATTCTGTGAAAGGCAAATGATTTTTATGGGGGATTTTATTACCACATCGGCAAATGCTTTTCCATGAAATACTTTTTTTGGAACCATGAACGGATCAATGCTTTTTGGTAAGCCGGTGGCGGCGAAAACCATTCCTGCCTTCAGCTTAACCGATACCCGTGGGGCCAGAGCCTTGGATGTATTGGAGTTGGAAAAAACCACAATTTCAGCGCCCTCTTTTTCAACTGCCTGCGCAATTACCGAAGCATAGGCCTGATTTTCGAGTGCATCGAATCGTCCATCGTTAAACGACAGCACCCTGGATGCGCCATACACACTCAGTTGTTTTAACTCCTCATCCGGTACGTTTCCAATTGACAGGACAATCGCTTCAGCACCTGTTTGCCGGGCAATTTCAGCGCCGTAGGACACGATTTCGAAATTGGCTTTTTTGAACTTTCCGTCAAAATTTTCAGCGTATATCAATACTTTGCTCATATTATCTAATTGTTTGTTGCTTTATTGATTAATTAACTACCCTTGTAGATTTGAAGATTAAATGATTTTGGCCTCATTGTGCAATAAATCCACCAGTTCTGCAACATTATCGGCATCTATCATTTTACATGCAGCCTTCGGTTGTGGTGGCTCATATTTCACGAATTCGGTGAGCGCTTCAAGTCCTGATGCTTCTACTACTTTAAGTGGTTTCTTGCGGGCCATCATAATTCCCCGCATCGATGGGATACGCGGCTCTTTGGTGATGCCTTTCTGCACGATGGCAACGAAGGGTAATTCAGGTACAACCACTTCAAATCCTCCAGCTATTTCGCGATTCACCACAATCTGATCGTCATCCATTTCAACTTTGGATACGGAAGATACCGATGGGATATTCATAAATTCAGAGAGCATGCTTCCCATGGCCGACCCGTTATAGTCGGATGATTCGATCCCACAGAAAACAAGGTCATAATTTTCATCTTTTATTGCCCCTGCAATCTGTCCGGCAACAAAATAGGCATCCAACGGTTCGGCATCCACCCTTACGGCATCATCAGCTCCAATAGCCAACGCCTTCCGCATGGTAGGTTCTGCGCTTTTGGCGCCAACTAACATCACGGTAACCTTTTCAATTTTTCCTTCTGAAGCCTCTTTCAACTCAAGTGCACGGGTGAGAGCAAGTTCGTCCCATGGGTTAATAATCCATTGTACATTGGCCAGATCTACTGAATGCATATCCCCGGATAATTTAATCTTGGTTGTTGTATCAGGAACATTGCTAACACAAACTAATATTTTCATTGTTATCGTTTTATTTAATAATTCAGATTTGTTTTTGCAAAAATAAGATTCCTTGTTAATCTTTAAGGATTGTTCTTGAAATAACAATTTTCTGTACTTCCGACGTGCCTTCATAAATCTGGGTTAGTTTGGCTTCCCTCATCAACCGCTCAACATGGTACTCTTTTACGTATCCATAACCTCCATGTATCTGAACAGCTTCTGTAGTTACCTCCATGGCAATGTCAGCGGCATATTGTTTTGCCATTGCGCTGGTAAGCCCGAACGGTTTATCATTGTCCTTAAGCCAGGCAGCTTTCAGGCATAAATTCCGGGCGTTTTCTATTTTCACATACATATCGGCCAGCTTAAATGCCAAGGCCTGATGATCTGCCAGTAATTTGCCAAAGGCTTTTCGCTCTTTTGAATACTGTAGGGCACGTTCGTAAGCGCCTCCTGCAATTCCCAACGCCTGTGCTGCGATTCCTATCCGTCCCACTTCCAGTACCTTCATGGCGAATTTAAACCCAAAACCATCTTCACCGATTCTGTTTTCCGCCGGCACTTTTACATCTGTAAACATTACCGAGTGGGTATCACTGCTGCGCATTCCCATTTTATCCTCATGCGGGCCCAGTGAAATTCCGGGTGTGTCCTTGTCCACAATAAACACATTGATGCCATGGTGTTTTTTCTCCGGATGCGTTTGCGCAATTACCAGGTAAACCGAGCCGCAATTTGCATTGGTGATCCAGTTTTTGGTACCATTCATAAGGTAATAATCCCCTTTATCTTCCGCGGTGGTTCGCTGTGAAGTGGCATCGGAACCGGCCTCCGGCTCCGAGAGCAGAAAGGCGCCAATCCTTTCACCGTTTGCAAGGTCGGGAAGGTATTTTTCCTTTTGGGCTGCATTTCCAAATTTTTCTATTCCCCAACATACCAATGAGTTGTTCACTGACATGATTACCGATATTGAGGAATCAACTTTTGAGATTTCTTCAATTGCCAATACATATGAAATGGTGTCCATTCCACCTCCTCCATACTCCGGATCAACGGTCATACCCATAAAACCTAATTCTGAAAGTTCTTTCACATGTTGTGTCGGAAATTCGGCTTTAGTATCTCTTTCGATTACGTCGGCTTCCAGTTTTTTGGCGAAATCGCGTGCTGCCTGCCGAATCATTATTTGCTCTTCGGTAAATTCAAAATTCATAAAATCAATAATTTGGTTAATATTTTATAACAGGATATTACACATTTTTCACAGCAATAATATACCAAAAATTACATATGAAGGTGCAAGATACAAAAATATCGGATTATTCCACAATCATTTTCCTCGTAAGCGACTCATCATCGGAATTTACCTTGTAACAGTAAACACCACTTTTCAATGCGGAAAGATTAATAATGACGGGGTATGTTCCACTGTCATGATTTTCTTCAGGAATTTCAAACATCTTTTGTCCCATGAGGTTAAATATTTCAATCCCGATCATTTTAGTGTGATCCAGTTGGGACGTCCGCGCCAGCTGTATTAGTGCAACGAGTGATTCCAGCGGATAATTACCGGAATGATGGAAAAAAAGATCGTCATCGAATTGCGCGGATTAAACGAATGGGATTTCAGGTTCTTTATTCGTTCCATTGGTTTAATTCGATGAAAAACAACAATTGGCTGAAAAATCAAACCCACCAGCGGAACAGGTTTCTTTAATCCTGAATTATTGATATTATAAAGATAAAAAAAGCTCCCTCATACGAAGGAGCCTTTTTCCGGATTGGATGTGTTTTTATTCCACAATCATCTTATGGCTTACTGATTCATCAGCTGTAGTTATCTTGTAAAAATAAATCCCGCTTGTGAGGAAAGAAACATCAAGCGTAACCGGATGAATTCCTGCTGTAAATGATTTTGTAGGAATTTCAAATACCTTTTGCCCGGTGATGTTGAATACTTCAACCGAGATATTTTGTGATTGATCCAGGGAAATATTGAAAGAAGTCTCAGAAGTTGCCGGATTGGGATGGTTTTGAGATACCTCAAAGCCAGACATTCCTGATGCAACATCCTCAACAGAAAAATAGAGGAATTCATCAAGGGGTACCGAGAAATCGGTGATGTATTTATACTGAACAGGAATCAAAGGATCGGACGGATCAATATCCTCATAAGTAATGGGTATTGTCCATCCATTATCATTCGTAAAAACATAATGCGATGTACATTGGAAATAGGCCTGCCACATACCTTCAGAAAATTCTGTAACGTTGTAGGGTGAGTTTTCACCATTTACGGTGGTTAATGTATTGACACTTACATCCAATCCGCGGCACCAGATATCCGGCTGATTATTGTCCAGAACGCCGGGCAGGTCCGTATCGAGCCAGGTAACAAACATTTTTGTTCCATCCCAACTTGAAGCAATCTGGATGCGGTTGTCTTCGGTGAAATCAGTACCAAACTCCCCACGGAAAGTCTTGAGACGTCCCATTTCGTGAGCTACCCATGAGTCTCCTCCATCGAAGGAGGTGATGTCAACTGCTGCTGTAAAAATATAATCTGTCACTACCGATCTTTCAGTAATAATAGTATATGGAGTACTACCCGTTATACCAACAATCACAGCAATATGTGGGTTACCAAAAGCATCCACGTGCAGATCAAAATCAAAAGCCGTGGTAAATTCAATCTCATCCCTGTCCGGAATGGGTGCCTCAAACAACTCTGCCAGTTCTTCATCAGAAAGGAAATTCTGTACTCCACCAATTCCTTCATCACCGGCAAGGGCTACAGAGATCGGATCGGACCATGTTTCGCCGGCATCATCCGTTTTCCATAAAATCGGGAAATAGGAGCGGTTTTGTGAAATCGAAACTTCACCATTGTCGGCCAGTGCACAAATCCATCCGGTCATGCCATCGGGCGCGAAAGCCACTTTGGTGTTGGTGGGTCTGCTGTCATCAATAGTTGAGAGATCAAAGAAAAGCTCATCATAAAAGTAGTCTTCCTCTACCTCATCCCAGATGCCATGACGCACATAGACCTGCCCAAGGTAAACCACAGTGCCGGTTGACCAGTCCTGGTTGATATCGGTAACCCATGCATCGCCCAGGCGGGTTATGGTAAACCCATCGGGAATATAAAGCATCACATCATCTGCAGGCCGCGAATCTTCGATATGCCTGGTAGTATCTGTGTTGTCGCCAATCCTGGCCCGGCCATAGGCATATCCACCCCATGTAGTGCCATTAGTTTCCCTGGTGGTAGGAACAAAAAAGGTCATGTAAGCATTGTTGGGGTCAGTATTTCCCGGCGGATTGTAGATGGCATGGTTGGGATAACGGGCTGCATCAGCAAACCACTGTCCTCCTGAATTTTCAAGAGCGAGGTAGATCTCATTCATATTCGACCAGCTAAGGCCTGCATCTGTAGAAATGTCATATCCCAGATCGCCGGAATAACCGTTAGGATCCAGGGCACCGCCCATTCTATGAACATTGGTAATGGTTTTCAACGCATCATCTGCCCAGATTATGGTTTTCTGACCACCACCATATCCATAACTATATGCGTTGGCTGCAGTACCAATATCAATAACATTAACAAAGTCAGTGTTTTTGAATTCAGGTGTCGATAGCTGTTGATTCACAGCTTTGGGATAGATCGACATGTTGGACGGTTCATAGCCAACAGCCATTTTGTTTACAGCTTTTGCAGTACGAATACCCGGCTTCAGCGTGTAATTTGACTGGGCAATGGCAAATATTCCAAAGCCCAGTAACATTAATAATAGAAAAGTTTTTTTCATGTTTAAGTAATTTTTGTGGTTTATAACAGGGTAAAATTACAAAGATTTTTTTGATTGAGAAAAAATTGATTACGGGATGGGAGATAGTGGGTCGGATTACAAATCCGACCCAGCGACAGGTATTGGCGTAGTGAGGTAGTGAGGTGATGGAAGGTGGAAAAGTGGAGTGGTGGTGGGTGGATTGTATAAAACCGACTACAATTCAAGGATGTCCCCGCTGAAGCGTAGTTATTCATACGATGACTTAAAGTCATCGTATGAATAACAATGACCCCCCGCTGGCTCTGACACCATCATAATTACGTACAGCTACCGCAGACGTCCCGTCCGTGACAACCACCACCACCTATACTACCTTGATGTAAATGAATACAATTGCCTGAATTTACCCCAACAATTACAATTTGACCTGAACCAGGGCAACACCATCAACAATATTTACTACCTTTACACCGCCGCCGGCACCAAATTGCGAATGGAAACAACAACGGACAGAGCCATCGAAAAAACGATGGATTACTCCGGCAGCTTTGTGTACGAAGACAACGAACTGAAATACATACTCACCGGCGAAGGCCGCGTAATGGCAAACAGCAACGGTACATACGACTATCACTATTTCCTGAAGGACCATCTCGGTAATACCCGTATTACCTTCAACCAAAATGGCACCATTATCCAGAAAGACAGTTACTACCCATTCGGGATGGAGATGACCGGTCTTGGCTACCAGAACGGCAGCGATGCCCCCAACAAGTACCTCTACAATGGCAAGTTGAAGCGTAGCGGAAACCCCGCCGAGGCGGGGGAGTTGCAG
>JABMQA010000976.1 GCA_013203545.1 Bacteroidota bacterium | reverse complement strand
TGGTATAGGTGCATGCGAATGAGCTTTTCGGCCAGACGGTCACCTTCAATTTTTATGTCAATTCTATCCCATATTCTGTTCCATTCGGTTTTGCTTTCATCAAGAAGCCAATCAAACGACTCAACGAGCATCGTATCCACTTTAGCTTTGTGAAGTGGTTTTTGCGTATCGTCACCCTTTGAGGTGTAAATTGCCGCAATCTTTTCGATCTTCAAAACCTGTTGCTTTTTCAATTCCATTTCAAAGGTACTTTCAACGCGGGCATTGGAGGTTACATTTGAAAAATCGGGATTCACCTGCTGATTATCAAGAAATACTTTAAGTTTTACGGCTTCGGCAATTTCGATCCCCGATTGGGTAGTTTCAACACTGAGCCAGCTTAACATTCCATCAGCACCTTCCTCTTTTGCTTGCAGATGGTTCTGGTTTAATTGCCGGTAGCGGACAACGCCATCGTTGATGAGAGCGCCATCCAACCTGGATCTTACGGTAATTGCACCTTCATAGTTGATGGGCGAAATAGAATACTGTATTGCAGCCAGGTGTGGGTTGCTCATGGAGGCTATTCGCCGGGATTGAATCAATGTTTCATTACCCTGCCCGTCGCGGATGGTCATTACCCGTGTTAGCAGGCCGGTTTTAAAATCCAGGTTCCTGTATATGTCCAGTATCTGTGCTGTGTTGGGATCAATCCACTCGCCATTGTTGATATTAAATGTCAATGGAAGCCAGTTAGGGGCGTTAACGAAGTCTTCGTTTTCGATATCCCTGCCGCCCACCTTTGATGTGAGCCTGTTGTAGAGCCCGGCGATGTATGTTCCCGGGTAATTTCCGTCATTTGCTGCAACTTCCTCAAGTGCGCCTCTGGTACCAAAATATCCATTTCCCACTGCAAGCAGGGCCTCCCTCGATCGTTCTTTTTTCGGATCATAATCCGTATAGGTTATCGACCAGTTATCCTCTTCCAGGCCGGTTTCAAACCAATCCATAATACCTTCAAGTCCGATGTCACCGATGTCGTTCACCACGATATCGGCGCCATTTTGCCTTAGTTCCTTTGAGTTGCCCTCACGGGCGATACCCAGAACCAGGCCGAAGTTTCCATTTCTTCCGGCCTGGACACCTGATACGGCATCTTCGACCACCACAGCCTGGTCGCAGGGTACGCAAAGAGTTTCTGCTGCAACTGTAAAAATATCGGGTCCGGGCTTGCCCTGAAGTCCCAACTCCACTGAAACAACCCCATCCACCCGGGTTTCGAATAAATCCAGGATACCGGCGGTTTCGAGGACTGCCTTACAATTCTTACTTGAGGAGGCTACGCCAACTTTGATTCCTTTTGTTAAGAGTTCCCTGATTAGTGCAACGGTAGTGGGGTAAACCTGAACACCGTCACGCTCCAATACTTCGTTAAATACCTGATTTTTACGATTACCAAGTCCGCAAACAGTTTCCATGTCGGGTGGATTGGAAGGATCGCCGTAAGGAATACCAATGCCACGGTGTTCTAAAAATGATTGGACACCCTTATAGCGTGGTTTGCCATCCACATAAGGAAGGTAATCGCGCTCATGGTTGAATTCACGAAAAGGGATGTTGTTTTTTGTTGACCAGGCTTTAAGAAAGTCGTCAAACATTCTCTTCCAGGCTGCACTGTGCACAAGGGCAGTCTGGGTTATCACACCATCGAGGTCGAATATTACTGCTGAGAAATGGGCCATTTGGGATTGTTAATTGTTATTTAGAAATTCAGGAATTCAAACTTTAAACATCCACAATGCAGGCAAAATTAAATTTCTTTGTAGAAGTGGTATCTTTCAGAACGATTGACTGATAGAATAAATCCTTTGCCTAAAGCTTTATCCACAAATACTCAAAAGGTTTCATGGCCATCAACTGGTCTTTTTCATCGTAATCGGCATGGTTGCCAAACATATCAATCCAACTGATTTCTGAGAGAATATTCAGCCTGAAGGTTTGGCTTTGATCCGATAGGTTCTGGA
>JABMQA010000975.1 GCA_013203545.1 Bacteroidota bacterium | reverse complement strand
GTAAAGCCTATCTGTTAAAAGCAGCTGATTGTGTTGAATTTATAAAGCTCATCCCAAAACGTTACACCTGGAAGTCAAAACAGGAACATAAAAATTTTTAAAGCCACCACCCGCCACTATTCTGTATAGGAGTTTATTATTTGCCCCCCGGCTCGATATGCTCATTGAGGTATTTGGTTAGTAGCGTATAGACGTGCCGTGTGGTATTGCGGCCCTCATAAATACTATGCGACCGGTTGGGATACGGCATGACCTGGAACATCTTATTGTGCCGGATCAATTCGTTGATTAACACCTCCGTATTCTGATAATGGACGTTGTCATCGCCGGTACCATGAACAACCAGCAGGTCGCCTTCCAGATCTTTGGCATAGGTGATGGGTGACCCTTCGATGAAATCTTCAGGATTTTCGGATTTCAACCCCATATACCGTTCCTGGTAAATGTTATCATAAAAGAATTGATTGGTGACCGGCGCCACCGACAAACCAGCCTCATAGATTTCGGGATACCTGAACATAAGGTTCAGTGTCATGGTTCCGCCACCACTCCATCCCCAAACTGCTGTCCGATCCGGGTCAACAAACTCCCATTTCATGATCTCTTTTGCAGCATTTGCCTGGTCCAGCGAATTGATCACACCAATTTTCCGGTAAATACTTTTGCGCCATTCGCGTCCCCTGGGAGCGGGTGTCCCCCTGTTATCAACTGACATTACCAAATAGCCTTGCTGGGCAAGCATCCTGTGCCACATACTTGCCGCTCCCCAACGATCAAGAACCGTTTGATTCCATGGCTCACCATATACGTAAAACAGAACAGGGTATTTTTTTCCTGCATCGAAATCGGGAGGTTTGATCATAAAACCATCCATTACAACTCCATTTTCAGCGGTTACCCGGAAGAATTCAGCTTTTGGCAGATCCAGGTTCGAAAGTGTGTTTTTTAAGCGCTCATTATCCACAAGAACGCGAAGGGTTTTATGTTTGGGCAGGGATACCAGTTCGGTCACACCCGGGGTATTGATATCCGACCATGTGTGAAATGCATATTTCCCGCCGGGTGCCACCTGGTATTGATGTGTCCCCGGTTCATCGGCCGGTGTGATCCTTTCGGCCTTGCTTTTCCCGTCCAGCTTGATGCGATACAAATAGCTTTGTCCGGGATTATCAGGCGAAGCCATAAAATAGGCGTAATTACTTTTGGGATCAATCTCGGCAATACTTATTACATCGAATTCACCCAGGGTAATCAGCTTTTCCTCGTCACCCGTTTTTGAAATAAGGTACAGATGTCTCCAGCCATCCCTTTCGCTTAGCCATGTGAAATATTTCCCGTTATCCATCCACATCCAGTCCTCCACAAGGTCCAGCCAGGCATCATCACGATCGGTAAAGACATTTTTTGCCAGCCCTGTTTTTGGTTTGCAATACCACACTTTGTTGGTATTTTGCTTCCGGTTTAGTTGTTGAACCAAAAACGCCTCCGAATCATCTGCCCAGAGCATTCTTACCGGGTAGTGTTGTTTGGGGTCTCCCGGAATATTCATCCATACCGTTTCGCCGCCACCAACCGGAATCACGCCTATCCTTGCGCTTGACGGATCCTCACCAACTTTGGGATACTCAACAGGAATTATAAAAGAGTAAACGGAATCAGTATTGTTGATCATCAAAAAATCCTTGATCTCCGATGCATCCACCTGCCAATATGCGATCCTCTCGCTATCAGGGCTCCATCTGAAACCATCGCGGCAAAAGAACTCCTCCTCGTAGGCCCAGTCAAAGGTGCCATTGATCAGGCTTTCGGTACCATCATAGGTTAATTGTATGATTTCCCCTGAATTTATATCCTCAACATACAAATTATGTTCGCTTACATAGGCCACTTTGTTGTCGTCAGGCGAAAATTTGGCGAACATCAGGGAGGATTCCGGGAGGCCTGGACCAAGTTTTTTCAGCACTTTGGTGCCGAGGTTCAAAATATAGTAATCGCCCCTGGTATTATAACGCCACACCCTGCGCGTGTTGGTAAAGACAAGGATCATCGTTTTATCGTTCGACCACTCATAATTATCAACTTCCAGAGGTTGGTCCATACCTTCGGGAATCAAATCACCGGCCGGTACCATGATGGATTTTTCACCACTTTTGGTTTCATACTTTACAATATCAGTGGCCTGCTCAAATCCTTCGGATGGCTCCAATGCGGTGTAGGCTTTTCCATCTTCAATCCAGCGGGCCTGGTTAAAGCGGTCGCCATATAATTCGCCGGAAGCAAATATCCTGTCGATGGTTAGTTTGGAAGGATCGGGTTCTTCCTGTGCTTTTAGTTTGGTGAGCGGGATTAGGATTATTGAAAGGAAAAACATGATTAAAACCGGTGTGCAATTTCGGGTTAGAATTTTAAGGTATTTCATAGCTGTTTGATTTTATAACATATTTTGTTTTAAGTCTGTAAAAATAAACAAAATCAAAAAAGACCGGTCAAAGAATGTGTAGAATTCTATTTCTGGTTTACAGTTTGCTCCGCAATTTTTACTTTTCTGATACTCAAGCTAAATGGGTAGAAAAATCCAAAACCAGTGAAGCGAAACAGCAAAAGGGAGAAATCTATTTGCATCGTCATATCACCTTGTTTACCTTTTATTGAGTCTGTTCTATAAATAACGCACCTCTTAAAAACAACTTAAACCACCTTTTAACAAATTTTATAATCCGGCCAATTATGATAAAATTTTTAACATCAACATTGCTTTTGCTCGTAGGCCTTCAATTATGTGTTAGCGCCCAGGACGACAAGTTCTACACCACCACTTCCGGAGAAATGATCTTTTCGTTTGCCACCATCGACAATGAGGGAAACGGAAACGGTGGTGTAATGCGTTGGTCGCCGTTTTTCAACCTTCAAAACATGGCCAATTATGACTTTACGAATGCTGCAGGGGTATTTACAGGGATAAATATCCGTAACATCGGTTTCATCTATGATGTTCACAATACCAACATCAGGAAGAAATTCAGAAAATATAATGTGGGGATTCCCGTTGGGCATAAGCACGGGAATTTGAAAAAACTCTTTATCTATGGCGGGTACGAGATCGAATTTCCCATCAACTACAAAGAAAAAACCTTTGAAGGCGACCGGAAAACCGGATTCAATAGCTCCTGAATTGTTGTTTGTGGTTACAATTTGGTTGGCAGCAATCAGGTTTGTACTAATTAAAAAAGTTATGAGCAGCATTGCCAATTTATGGATATCCATTTTTTCATACTACAATTATCTTTTACCTTTAAAATAGTCCTTTAGAATCCTTGAACATTCCTGTTCCAAAACTCCGGAAACTACCAGTGTTTTAGGATGCATTATGTTCAGATCTGTATGACCGTAACCCCTCTTTGGGTCATGGGTGCCATAAACCACCTTAGAAATATGTGTCCAGAATGAGGCTCCGGCACACATCACGCATGGTTCGAGGGTAACGTAAAGGGTGCATCCCTCCAGGTATTTGCTGCCAAAATAATTGGTGGCTGCGGTAAAAGCCTGCATCTCGGCATGAGCCGTTACATCATTGAGCTGCTCGGTGAGATTATGTGCGCGTGCGATGATCCGATCCTTACAAACCACAACGGCACCAACGGGTACCTCATCTTTTTCCAGGGCAAGCCGAGCCTCTTTCAGCGCCTCTTTCATGAAATATTCATCAGTGAAAATATTGAGCATAAATCTGTGGTATTTGAAAATATAAAATGTGGTTTAAGATATGGTGGCTCTTTTCTTTTTAAACATGATCATCCCCACCAACACCAGCAACGAAACCATAAACGCCGGAATAAACGAAGACTTCGGCTCGAACTGGTCGGGAGCCAGCACACCGCAGGTGAAAAAAAACAGGTTGACTATAAATCCGGTGATAATACTCCAAAGAGCAGCGGTTTTATACTTGTGTACATCATTTCGAAGTAAGGCAAGAAAGGTAACCGGAACAAAAATCACAATCGTAGCCAGCCCAACCACCATCAGGTCAACGATCTTTGGAAAGACCAATGCCATAAAAAGCGCGATCAACCCGAACAGGATGGAAGCAATCCGGATGTTGCGCTGCAACAACGATTTGGAAATCTCCTGTTTGCTTTTTTTCCAACCCACGAAATCCTTGATGGCCGAGATGGAGATCAGGTTGAGAAAACTGTCACCTGACGACATCAGTGCAGACAACAATCCAACGACAGCAAACCCAAGAATAAAAGCATTGCTGTGCCTTGCCAGAAACAGGTAGGCCACATCCCTGGGGAGTATATCATCGGCAACAACCAGCCTGATAGTCATACCTACCAGCGGAAATATAATGTAAAATGGCAGCATTCCCAAACCTGAGATAATACTGACTTTTCTGGCGGTTTTCGCGTCACGGGCAGCAAGCATGCGTTGCCAGATATCCATACGAACCATAACGGATGGCGCCAGAAACAGGGGTAATCCGATCAAAAATAAAATTCCATAGTAAGTACCGAAAAGCATTTTATCAGGCAATCCCGTCAGTCGCTGTAGCCCCTCTGTGTCGATAAAAATACCCGGAATAAAGATCAAAACGATCATCAAAACAATAACAATAAACTGGATCGTGTCGGTGATAATCACACCCGACAATCCGGCGAAAGCAGTATAAAAAATCACAATGAGGCAGGAGATGATGGCAGCAGATTGAAAACCGATATCAAAAGAGAACTTTAACAGCGATGCCATCCCGACAAACTGTGCTGCCAGTAGAAAGAAAAAGATAAAAATATTTACCCCGCTTACCACCGATGAAAAGACCCTCTTATGCGCCACATCCTGCTCAATGGTGTAGCTTTTATTGAGAAAACCCGGCAGGGAGTAAATCGACTTTAAAGCACCAGTCGTATTGATTTTGCCGGCAAACCTTGAAAGGATAAAAAACCCGATCACATATGCCACACCAATGCCTACTCCGGCAAAACCAGATTCATAACCCATGGCCATTAAACCTATGGAAGTCCCGCCTCCCACAAAGGTGGCCAGGGTTGTAAACACCAACGGTAGCGTCCGGGTTTTACGGTTATTTACAAGGTAACCCTCAACATCGGATACCTTGACATGTTTGAGGGTAAAATATATGATCACAAAAAGGTACAGTACTATCCAAAATATTAACCAGAACATAGTAGCAAATTTTCCCAAATGTAAAAAGATTTTTCATCATCACGTCAAATGGGTGCACGACAAATTTCCTCGTCGTAGATTTACAATATCATTAATTGGGTTTAGGGCCTTCTTAAAAGTCTCTGTGTTTCCTCTGTGTGTACTCTGCGGCACTCTGTGAAATAATTTAAATAGCTGTAACACAGAGATTCACTGAGGATACACAGAGTTGCACAAAGCAAAAGTCATATTTGTTCCATCTCATTTTTATCTCATGAGATATCTTCCAAATGAATTGATAAACAAATATTTATATTCTGATAACAGTTTGGGAAAGTTGTAGTGCATCACGTCAAATTGACAGCGTCTTTGGTTTTGGCATAAGTTTTAATATGCATTTGGTCAAATCAAAATAATGAAAATTTAACACTCTTTTTGTTTTCAATTAAAACGAAATGTTACTTTTGCAAAAATTTTAAATCGCTTTAATGACACTAATTAATATTATTGAAGAAATGAATTTTAAGGAAATAACATCGTACAGCGAATTGACGGAAAACATCAAAGGCATCGATAAATCCTATTTGATGCTTTATAAGAAGGGCTCCGAAACCAGCGAATGTGCCTATAACAACCTACTGGCATCTGACTATGATGAGTTGGATGTCTATGTCGCTAACGTTACCCAGGTTCGGGATATTCATGAAAAATACGGAATAAAAAGCGTTCCCTCCCTGCTTGCTTTCGAAATGGGCGAATTCCAAAACGTGGTTAAGGGTTGCAACAATCCTGATTTCTACCGCTCTTTTTTCGAAAACACAACTTATTCCTCATCCGGTGATGACGGACCAAAGCAGCCCGGTGTAACGGTTTATTCCACACCTTCGTGCACCTGGTGCAATACACTGAAAACACACCTGCGAAAAAATAAGATCCGGTTTACTGATATTGATGTTTCGCGCGATCAGGCCATCGCCGAGGAGTTGGTTAGAAAAACCGGGCAGCAGGGCGTTCCTCAAACCGACATTGGCGGGGAAATCATTGTGGGTTTTGATAAAGCCAGGATTAACAGACTATTGGGAATTAATTAATAACAAATAATAACAGGAGAAAATAACAATGAAGGAATTACAACCATTAAATGAAAACGTGATCCTCGATCTGGATGACAACAAGAAGGAACAAAAATCTGCGGGTGGCATCATCATCCCTGATTCGGCAAAAGAAAAGCCACAAATGGCAAAAGTAGTGGCTGTTGGCAATGTTGAAAATCCGGGTATTTCGGTTGGTGATGTTGTTTTTTATAAAAAATACTCAGGCACCGAATTGGAGCACGAAGGGCATAAATACCTTGTGATCCCTTACGCCGATCTGCTTGCTAAAATCGTGGAGACTGAAGAGAT
>JABMQA010000974.1 GCA_013203545.1 Bacteroidota bacterium | reverse complement strand
GTTTTGTAGTCGATCTCCTGGTTCAACTCTTTTGTTTTTAGATCTTTTGTTGCCAGCTCGTTGTTTATGAGTTGTTTTTCCTGCTCCAGCAATTTCTTTTCCTGAAGATAGATGGTTTTATCCTTTTTTCGCCTGGCCCAAATAGAAAATACCAGCAAAGCCGACATGATCAAAATAAAAAAAATCCCTGCAAAAAGCAGCTCCTTTATGCGTCGTTGATATTGCCCGCTTTGCCGGAGCAGGCGTATTTCTTTCTCCCTTATTTTGGATTCATATTGCGATTGAAGCTCCATAAACCTGTCCTGGTTCTCTTTGTTAAATATGCTGTCGTTCATGGATTTGAATTTCATATACCACGAATACGCCTGTTGATAGTTTCCCAGCGCTGCATGGTTTTTTGAAAGCAACTCATAACCATTTCTCAAATCTTTTTTGTCGTTGATCTGTTCTGACATAGCCGTGGCTTTCTTTGAAAACTCAATGGACTTTGAAAACTCAGCCATATTAAAATAAAGGTCTGAGATGGATAAATAGCATTGAATGATGCCATGCTTGTCGTTGGTTTTAAGCTTCAGCTCAAGTGATTTATGAAACAGTTCGAGCGCTTTTGAGTACAATTCCATAGCATTAAAAACATCTCCTATATTTGTGTAACACATGGCGATATCCTTTTCGCTTCCCTCCTGTTCAAATATTTCAAGCGCTTTGTTGAAGTATTCCAGCGCTTTACCCAATTCTTTTTTTTCACTGTAAATAACACCAATATTGTTCAACAGCTGGGCTTCTGCGTGGGGAATATTCAGCGTTTGAATAACCCCTATTGCTTTTTCCCAGTATTCCACTGCTTTTATATAGGACTCCTGGTGATAGTAGATGGTTCCTATATTTCCCAGGATGTTTGCAATTCCTTCGGAGTAAACCGGGTTACCGGGATGTTGTTCAGATAGGGCAGTGAATATTTCAAGTGCATTCTGATAATACGCCACTGATTGGGAGTAGTCTCCCTGTATGGTGCTGATGATGCCTTTGTGGTTAAAACAAATGGCAGCGGATTTTGTAAAAAACTCACTCTCCTTTTCCCGGGATAATTCCAAAGCATCCTCGAAAAAAAGAGTTGCCCGGGCAGGATCGTTATCCATAAACCAGGCGCCAAGTTCAAGGTTGATGCCCACTCTGGCAGAGTCGTTTTGAGCGTCGTCCAACGCGTCGAGCAAAGAAGTAGTGTCGTTGTTGCCGGCGGCGGTTGAGATACCCGATAAAAGAGCAAACAAAAAAAAGAATGTCCGTAACGGACCCATTTTTACCTTTAGTATACAATCCATTTTTACAATCGTTTCAAACAAAGGTATAAAATTATGGGGTCATATAGGTGGCCTAATTTCTACATTTTTTCAGCACAAGACTGAAAAAAAACCGCTTCGTGGGAACATTCCTTTGGCAAAACAGACAACGCCAATCTATAATCAAAGAAAAAAGGTATCATCGAATTGCACGAATTAAACGAATTTTAATTCGTGCAATTAGCGTAATTCGATGATAGAAATCACGTGACAATGTAAAATGATGTAGCATCCGATCAATAAGGTTAAGGACTTTTGCAATGTCCAGCATTAAATCAACAGCTTAACGGATACAACCCCATCAAATGCATACCAAAAAGATACCTGTTAAAGTAGTCATGCATACCTCTTGAAGCCTGTGAAAATTTGGAAAACCCGGAAGGTCGGGAATACTTTAGCAAAATGAAAAAGCCAACCTCAATAAACTCAATATTGATTTTTACCCTGGGCACAAAACTATGTGTTCATTCTGATCATGTAATTAAGAAAGGCCGTATGGGTGTTTATAACCAACAGGGAACAGAGATTCTTGAAGTCCCGGTTCGGGGCGCTGAATACTTTTCTGTGAACCTGAATGTGGCCCCGGGGATTTACCTCGTACGACTATGTACCGAAACCCAAATCATTGAAAAAAAAACATTTATTGGAAAATAATACCTGATGCAAATTAAAACTTACAACCATGAAAACAAAACCAATTACAAAAACGTGGGAAGACCCGGCGTATGAAAAACCAGTCCTGGTGAGCGGATGGGCAAACTTCCTCATATCATTAGTTGTCTTTTTGATTTTACTTTTAATGATGAATCCAACCTATGCCCAGATTGCCGGCAAATGGCGCGGGTTTGACGACACAAACTGGAACAACACGAATAACTGGGACGATGGAGCAGTCCCTGACAACACCATTGATGTGGTTATACCTTCGGGATGTACCAACTATCCAACCACCATAAAGAAACTTGTTGTTGGGGCGGGATTTATAGCAGGGGATATTTACAGGTGTAAGTCGCTTGAAATACAATCAGGGGCCAACATCTTTTCGGAAGACAGTTTGTGGGTGAATGGAACCATGACGGTTGCAGGATTATACCTGTACGACAATCACTGGCTTTCGGGCACGCACATCATTAACGCCGGGGGGAGTTTAACCATTACCTCCACCGGCTCAGCTTTTATAGGTCAGTATGGTGTGATTTCGAGTTCAAAACAGGATTTAATTGTAAACACCGGGGGTTCCCTTTCCAATGCGGGCTACTTTAGCGTAAACGATTGCCTCATTATTCATAGCGGCGCTTCCTTCACCATGACAGGTAACATTGCCTTCATAATGGGATGGGAGGGGGATTACAACAGTACCTGCCCCGCCTCCTTTTATGTGGCAAGCGGCGCTTCGGGTGGCGTTACAGGAGGGGAGGTTTATGTTCAGGGAAAGGAAAAAAGTGGCTACTACGCCATCGACATCAGGGAACCAACTTTTGATTTTACAGGAACAAGCAAATTCACCATTTATACAGAGGGGGATCAGGCGCCGGCATATCCTGATTTTGATGTTAACATTGTTTCCGGTGTGGAATTTTATGATGTTGTGGTTAACAATAATGGATCGACATCCACACTATACGGAACCATGAAAGTGAACAACGATATGAACATTGAGGCCCCGTCAAGCCTGACCATTGCTTCGGGAGCTACATTGAACATAACCAACGATTTGTTTATGAAAACAAACCTGGGCCCACAGAGCACCTTTTACGCTTCACTAATAGATTTGGGCCAGTTGACAGTAGGTGGGGATAGCCAATTGCAATGGTCGATCCAGGGACAACAATGGCACCTTGTGGCATCACCTGTAAGCAATGAAACAGCAAACCTATTCAACGGCATGTATCTCCAGCAATTTACAGAATCAACCAATGCCTGGACCGACATCACTTCGTTAAGCTATCAGTTGGGGGTGATGCAGGGTTACGCCGCCTGGTTCGACGACAACTGGTGGCAGGGCATCTACTTTACAGGTGATCTGAATACAGGAAACATCGGGTCCGACAACAACCTCACCAAAAACAACCAGGGGTGGAACCTTGTTGGAAATCCGTATCCATCACCCATTGATTGGGATGCCACAACAGGGTGGACCAAAACAAACCTCAATACCGCCATTTATCTTGAAAACAACGGGAACTGGGCCACCTATAACAATGGTGTGGGCACCAATGGCGGATCGCGGTATATTGCACCATGCCATGGGTTTTTTGTGCAGGCCAATGCCCATCCGGCAACATTGAAAATGAGCAATACTGTACGAGTGCACAATAAACCGGTTTATTTTAAAAGTGGATTGAATAATTTTGTAAGATTAGAAATATCCAACACTGACCAGACCAATCCTGTTTATACGGATGAACTGGTCGTCAGGATTCATCCGGACGCAACACCGGGGTTCGATGGTAAACTGGATGCCCACAAGTTGTTTGCATCCAACCCTGACATCCCTCAAATATATTGCACCCATCAAACCCTGGCTATTAATGCCATTCCTGAAATCAAACCTGTTGACATTATGTTATTGACGGGTGAACCCGGGACATATCAAATTTCTGTTGAAGATTGGGAGGGGCTTGAGAATATCTATCTTGTCGACAAATTTACAGGGAACGAATGTGACCTGAACCAGCAAGCTTATTGCTTTACTTCATACAATTCAGATCCTCAGGATCGCTTTACGCTTGATTTTAAGGCCTCAGGTATTGAGCCGGACGTCAATCAGGATGAGGCACCAATTACGATATTTGCTGAGAATGGTCACATTCACATCGTCCCTGATGGTAAGTTTATAAATCAATTAGCCAATAAGAATCTTTCGGTCAGAATTTACGATGTAGTGGGCAGGGAGGTATATTTTAATGAATTGAATGCCGGGTCAACGAGCACGATTTCGGCACCCGGGAAAGGTATTTTTATCGTCAATATTAAAGTTCAGGAATTTGAACGAACAGTTAAAACCCGGGTCTTTTAAACCATAAAATCAACCAATCATGAAAAAACAAATTGCAACAATCCTGTTTTTGCTAACTTTCTCTTTTTCATTGCCAATGGTGTTAAGCGCACAATCGGACCCACCTCATCCGAACAGCGGGAGCAATCCCGGGGGTGGGAACAATCCGGTAGGTGGTGGCGCACCGGTAGGTGAGGGACTTATCCTGCTGTTAAGTTTAGGAATGAGCTACGGTGGTTATACGTTTTACAAATCAAAAAAGAAAAGCCTGTTGGATTAGGTCTCCTAACCTGACTTTTGTGTTCTCATTCATTGAGAAAAAATCTTTTTATGGGCATTTGAGCTGAATTATCAATGCTATTTTTATTGTCCGGTTCAACCCAAGGGGCTATTAAAACCGGACACATTAAAATATCTACCTTTGTTTAACCATCTAATATCTAATTATTTATTTTTCGTGGTATGTTTGTTGAAAGAAGGCGATTCATAACATATTTACCATGAAAAGGTTTGTTACACTTCTTTTTTTGCTAATAACAGCAACCCTTATTTTCTCCCAGGAGGGACACATCAGAAATCCATTAGGCCTGACAATAGAATATGGAATTGGCACTTCTGCATTTACGGATGCGTTTATTTCGCAGGAAAGATACTCCGGAACAATGCCCTACCTGGAATCTGGTATGGCCGATTTCATGAAAAGAGTGCATATCAGG
>JABMQA010000973.1 GCA_013203545.1 Bacteroidota bacterium | reverse complement strand
TTTGTAACCAAAGCTATCGAGGGGGCTCAGATTTCTTCAGTGTTAATTGAGCCGGGGAAACAAGCTGTGATAAATGCAAAAAAGCGAAATCTTGAAAATATTTTTTGCGGAACTTTAACTGACTTGAACGGAATGGCCGGTCAGCTAACTTCAATAGGGGCCTTTGATGTAATAGAGCATATCAGTGCAGATGATACCTTTATACAGGAAATTTATAAAATGCTTAAAAGCGGCGGGTATTTCTTTGTTACCGTCCCTGCCCTTCAGTTCCTTTGGTCCTATGAAGATGCAATTGCAGGACATTTCAAAAGGTATAGCAGAAAAAGAATCGTGAAGTTGCTACATGATCATAATTTTGATGTTATCTATTCAAGCTATTATTTTAGCATTCTGCTATTACCATTGTTTTTCATCAGGGTCGTGCCATCTAAATTGGGAATCAGAAAAAAATCTAAAGCAAATATTAACAACGAGCATAAACAACGTAAAGGAATCATTGGTAAAGTATTAGATTTCATCTGGAATTGGGAACTTGGAAGAATTCAACAGCAGAAATCAATTCCATTTGGCACCTCATGTTTAATCGTTGCTATGAAGCGATAATATGCAGATACCTTTTAACAAACCATGCCTTACCGGTAAGGAACTGGATTATATAAAAGATGCAGTATCCCGTGGAAAACTTTCCGGCAATGGGCATTTTACCCAAAAATGCCAGGAATTCTTCCAGGGGCAATATGGTTTCAAAAAGTGTCTGTTAACCACCAGTTGCACCGATGCACTGGAAATGGCAGCTATTCTTTGCAATATACAGCCGGGAGATGAGGTATTGGTTCCTTCTTATACCTTTGTTTCTACGGCCAATGCATTTGTACTGAGAGGCGCCAAAATAGTTTTTGTTGATAGCCGGGAAGATTTCCCGGGAATTGATGAGCGTAAAATCGAATCTCTTATAACCCCTCGTACCAGGGTAATAGTACCTGTCCACTATGCAGGCGTTGCTTGCGATATGGATGTAATTATGGATATTGCTAAACGACATGATCTTTTGGTGGTGGAAGATGCTGCGCAGGCTGTTAATTCATATTACAAAGGAAGGCCTTTGGGAGGGATCGGTCATTTTGCTTGTTTCTCCTTTCATGAAACCAAGAATATACAATGTGGTGAAGGTGGCATGATTGTTATTAATGATGAACGGTTTTGTAAACGTGCAGAAATCATCTGGGAAAAGGGGACCAATCGTGCTGAATTTTTTCGCGGTGAAGTTAGCAAATATGTTTGGGTAGATATCGGGTCATCCTATTTGCCATCGGAGGTCACGGCGGCTTTTCTGTGGGCGCAAATTGAGCACCTGGGCGAATTACAAGAAAGGCGTAAACTGATTTGGAACTTATATTTTGAAGGATTAAAGCCGCTTGAAGATAAAGGATATTTTACATTGCCAAAACATCCTGATTACGCTACCAACAATGCCCATGCTTTTTATTTGGTTTGTAATTCACCGGAAGAAAGAACAAAACTGATCGCACACCTGAAACAACAAGGTGTGCTTGCTGTGTTTCATTATTTAGGATTGCACAATAGTACCTATTACGTCGAAAAACACGATGGGCGTTCATTGCCAAATTGTGACCGCTATGCCGGTTGCCTGGTTCGCCTTCCGTTATATTATGCATTAAGCCTGGAGGAAGTGATGAAGATCATTGACTTTATAAAATGAATTACATGATGGAAAAGGCATAATGAAACAACTATTGCCGAAATATTAAATTGGGTTAAAGATATAAATAGAATTGCAGGCTAAGTTGCAAGCAAATTCACGTAAACAATTAATTTAAACAAAATGTTCTTTAAACAAATTATTAAACGTATATTGCGCAGACTTAACCCAGGGAAAAAAACTACTGGTTTTGAACCGGAGTTGACTGATCCGGTCTATCAACGCTTTCTAACATCAAATCCAATCGCGTATAAAAAAGCAATTGATGCTGCCCAACAATATGTTTCGAAGCTTGAGGAAGGAAATTATAAATGGTTATTTACAAAGCCTTATGAATCCTCACCGGGCAATAAGGAGTATTTCCGTTTGATGTATGATTTACTAAATATACTTAAAGCAATGAATATTCCATCCGGTGCAAGGATATTGGAAGTAGGAAGCGGTCCCGGATGGATTACCGAGATATTATTAATGTTGGGCTTTTCTGTAGATGCACTTGAGCCTTCTGAAGATATGATAAAAATTGCAAAAGAACGGTGTTCAGTTTATACTCATTATAACAGTGAAGCAAAACACAAAGTAAATTACCATCAATCGACCATTGAAGAGATTGAATTTGAAGAAGAACGTTTTGATGCAGTTCTCTTTTTCGATTCATTGCATCATGTTGTAGATGAAGGGATCGCAATTAATAAAAGCTTTCGCTTCCTGAAGCCGGGAGGATATTTAGGCGTAGTTGAAGGGGCCTGGCACCCAAGCAATACTGAACTTGAGAGGGTATTGATGGCTGAAATGAAAAAATACGGCACACTCGAAAATCCATTTACTACGGAGTATATTGACCATATTCTTACTAACTCAGGATTTACCGATATTCAGCGGTATGTTGGCGTAAACGGGTTTTATTCAAAAACCCAGCTAACGCAAATTATTAATGATCTCAGCGGGATTTCCATGGCAGGTTCGAATAATAT
>JABMQA010000972.1 GCA_013203545.1 Bacteroidota bacterium | reverse complement strand
TCGATCTCCTCCTTCAATCGCTTGTTATTTTTCATGCACTCCTCCTGTTTAAACTTCAGTTGAATATGCACGTTTGTCCTGGCTATGATCTCTGCCATGTTGAAAGGTTTTGTGATGTAATCCACACCGCCTATATCAAATGCCTTCACTTTGTTGGCAGGATTGGACAAAGCACTCACAAATATGACAGGAATGTACTTCGACCTGGTTTTCGATTTCAGCTCCGTACAAACTTCGAAACCATTCATATCCGGCATCATGATATCCAAAAAGATAAGATCGGGAAGTTGTTTTCCGACGAAGTCGAGTGCCTCCTGTCCGTTGGTGGCAAGGGCAACTTTATATCCTTTGGCACTGAGGATATTTCCCAGAACCTGCAGATTGTTGGCATTATCATCCACAATAAGTATCAGGGAATCGCTGTTAGAATTCATTTATCAGGAAATCTTTGTTTTGCTATTTGCCATCAAAAATAAAAACAATTTGGATATTGGCACCCATAAAAACAAATTTTCTTAGGTTGCCGCAATTTCCGCTATCTCAATTTTTGCGGTAAGATGGCTTTTGGCAAAGTGAATGACCATTGTTAAAGACGGTGACCAAACAAGTTAGAATCAATAATCAGGACCTGCCCTGCTCACTCAACAGGTTGGTGTGGTGCTTTAATGTCCGAAGGATGATTACCATTATTATAGCAGCACACAACACCTGGTTCGACAACCTTAACGGATCAAAATGATGGGATAAAAAATAATAACGAAGGTTGTCGATAAATGCAAATCCAAACACAGTTGCCAATAAGCCCGAGTATTCGCGGCGTAAAACACTTTTAAATGAAAAACGGATTTTACTTTTCAGGTAGTTTTTAAATGATGGAATAAAGGCCGGTGCTGTCAGAGACCAATCCATGTAGGCATTTCCGAATTTTTTTTCCAGAAAGCGTTCCTCTGCAAACATGATCCGCTCATAATAAAGCCAGTAGGCCAACGAAACAATCAGGAAAAAATAAATATTATAGGAAAACAAAACAATACCGATCCACATCAGGTAGTTGCCCAGATAAAGCGGATGCCTGATGGTAGAATAAATCCCGGAAGTATTAAGCTCTTCGGCAACCTGCCCCTCCCTGGTATTTCTACCGGAGGTACCGGCAGGTGTGGTTCCGATCGTAATGGCCCGAACGATAAATCCCAGCAGACTTACAATCATTGCAAATACCTGGAAAATCACGATCCCCATAGTATCCGGGTTTGGGGTTTTGGTTAGGTACACAACCGGAACTGCTGCAACAAAAAGGATCACCGGAATATAACTTCGATTCCTGAAAAGATAGTTGCCGCTATTTTCAAACGAGTGAATTAATGCCATCGGAAAAATATATATTGTTGAATCGGCAAAATTATCTTTTTATTTTAAAACAAATTTCTACTTTTGCAATTATCTGAAAATCAGAAAAAATTTAAACCAAATTCTATCTCTTCCGGAGCGGAAATGTATTAAAAATCAATAATTAAGCATATGGACAATTTTGAAAAATCTTTAAATAGTTGGATTAATGATGAAAAGCAAGCCATAGAGTTCATCAACATTGTGGCAAAACTCTGGTTTGATAAATCCATTGAGCTGATATTATTGCGCAGTCAGTTAATCGACCGCGGGGCCGGAAAGGTACTTAATAAGCATGTGAGGGCAGAGACACTTCTTGGAAAACCAATTAAAGTCCAGGATTCATTAATACTTGCCAAGGCAATTTTGGCTGAGGATATTGCACCGGCCCGAATTGATATCGGCAGGTTAAATTCGGAGTGGACTGATGAAAAGCACTTGTACAACAATGCCAGCGATTTTATTCTCGACAAATTGAAGGAGTTTGTGGGGGCACCACCCAGAAGCACACGTGTACAGGATGTTGTTTTATTTGGTTTTGGCCGTATCGGACGACTACTGGCCAGAGAATTGATCAGCACTGCCGGAAATGGCTCCCAATTGCGGCTAAAAGCCATCGTTACCAGAAGTAATAGCCCCGAAGATATCCATAAAAGAATATCACTTTTCCGGAAGGATTCGGTGCATGGGACTTTCAACGGCGTTGCCAACGAGGATCTCGAAAATAATTGTTTTGTGATCAATGGCCATATCATTCACATGATCGCAGCCAATAATCCGGAGGATATCGATTATACACAATATGGCATCAACGATGCCCTTGTTATCGACAATACCGGCGTTTGGCGTGACAGGGAGGGCCTTGGCAGGCATTTAAAATCAAAAGGTGTTAGCAAGGTTTTGCTTACAGCCCCCGGAAAAGGCGACATTAAGAATATTGTTTATGGCGTAAACCAAAAAGAACTGAATGTTGAGGAGGAAACAATTTTTTCAGCCGCCTCATGCACCACAAATGCCATTGTACCCGGATTAAAGGTGATCGAGGATCATTTTGGGATTTTAAAGGGTCACATCGAAACCATTCATTCTTATACCAACGACCAGAATTTACTCGACAATTACCATAAAAAATCCCGTAGAGGCAGGTCGG
>JABMQA010000971.1 GCA_013203545.1 Bacteroidota bacterium | reverse complement strand
TGATTACACCGATCCCAACGCTTCGGAACTCAGTAGCTGGGGCGCAGCACTGGATTATCTTTTGACTGGTAATTACGCGTTGGCAGATGCTTCTGCTGCAATCATCGGCTATGACCTCATTCAGTTTTTGGATACTTCGGAAACAATTCATAAAACGTATTATATTTTAAAAAACAACAGCACCAATTACTGGGGAACTTATGTGTACTATCCTGACTATTGCCGGCCGCTGGTCATTCAATCGCCACATCCCTTAAAGGATCATAATACCGGAGAACAGGGAATACATGTATTTATAAAAACGCAAGCCCTGTTTTTTTGTTTAAGTGGTACCAGCAGATGTAACAGTTCATCCTATTCAGGTTGCACCGGAACCACATCTGTTTGTTCCGGAAGCCCGGAAAGTTATCGGATTTCTGATCTTTCGCATAGTATCTCAACCATTTATCAAAATACAACAGATGTCTTGTTTAACGATTTTAGCAATTCGTATTTTATACAACTTCATGGATTTACCAAATTATCCACCGATCCTTACGTCATATTAAGCAATGGTACACAAATTACACCTGACCCTGATTACATAGTTCCCCTGAGTAATCATTTATACAATGAGGACAATGTGCTTACATTCAAAATTGCTCATATTGATCTGAGCTGGACACGATTGAGAGGCTTTTTCAATACACAGGGCAGACTCATTAATTCAAGTGCAGATCCCTGTGGTGCAGATGCAACAACAACCAGCGGCAGGTTTATCAACGTTGAGCAGGAAAAGACCCTGCTTAGAGACGACGAAGCAGGGTGGGACAAACTGGCAAATGCACTCAACAATACTTTCATCTGTTATCCCTTAGTATGGGATGGTTCGTCAGGTACGGACTGGAATACAGCAGGCAACTGGAGAAACAATACGGTTCCTACTTCCACTGACAATGTCACCATTGCAAATATGGCCAACGGACTGGTTATTGATGAGGCTGTAGATAGTCCGGCACAGTGTAACCATATGGAAATTCAAGGCAATGCTTCAGTTACGATCAACGCAGGTAAAGCATTAACCGTTAATGGCAACCTGAACAATACAGGAACGTTAGTAGTTGCCTCAACATCTTCGCTTACAGGCTCATTAATTGTAGAGGGGGAAATTTTTGGTATTGCAAATATCGAACGGTATATTTCCGGATGGGGCGATGCTTTACATGGATGGCATTTACTATCATCACCGGTAACATCTCAGGCTATTAGTGCTTTTCACACGGCAGGTTCAGGTGATGACTTCTTTAAATGGGACGAAGTTAATAATACATGGGTGAACCGTACAGCCTCCGGTGGCGGGTTAAATGGTGATTTTGAAACTGAATTTATGCAGGGAAACGGATACCTTATTGCCAACAGCACAAACAGCATTCAAGCTTTTAAAGGTATTCCCAATAATTCAGATGTTACTAAATCAGATCTGACTTATACCGATGTTTCTGCAAGTAGCGGATGGCATTTGCTTGGCAATCCTTTTTCAAGCGCCATAATATGGAACAGGACAGATTGGGGGTTAACCAACATTGATGCCACAGCCAAAATATGGGACGAAAGTAGTGCAAGCTATACGGACATTGCTGCCGGTACAGGCGTCATTCCCGCCATGCAGGGATTCTTTGTTCATGTTAATGCTGCTACAGGTTCCTTAACTATTGACGCATCCGACCGCACACATCATAGCCAAAACTGGTATAAAACGGATGAACCAAACCAGATGAAGCTGGTAGTTTACGATGTCGATGGAAATACACGGCAGGCGTGCGTTATTAAAATTAATGAAAATGCCACAACCGGTTTCGATCGTGAGTTCGATTCCCGCTTTCTGGCCGGTTATGCCCCACAGTTTTATGCTGTTATTGACGAAGGGACGCTCTCGACAAACACGTTGCCGGAACTCACAGAAGAGACAATAATCCCTCTGGGTTTTATCAAAAATTCGTCTTCTGATTTCTATTTTGAGGCACAAGGCCTTGATAATTTTCAACAAGAAACCTTTTATTTTACGGATTTGAAGGCCAACCATACACAGATTCTTAACCAGAACCAAATGTATTCTTTTGTTTCTGAAGAAGGCGATGATCCAAACCGCTTTATCATTCATTTAAGTCTTCCGGAAGTAAATGAATTGCAGCTTCCACAGCAAATCAAGGTGTTTGTTGTCGGCAATAATATAGAGGTTAATAGCCAAAATCCCCTGGAAGCTGAACTAAACATTTATGGTGTTACAGGACAAAGGATTAAGAATTCCAAACTTAACAATAGCAGTAGTGCATCTGTAAATATGGGTGATTTCAAAGGTGTTGTTATCGTTTCAATCGTTACTCAAAAAACTGTTTTTTCAAAGAAGGTTTTTGTTTGGTAATTCGGTTAATTATAACAATCTCCAACGATCATTGCCCATAATACCCGTTTCAAAATGTACTGGTGTAAATCTCAATAATATCTTCTTCAGTTACTTCAGCCGGTGTGATTTTAATATCATCTTTAATGATTGTATCCCGGGCAAAATTTTTAAATTCTTCCTTTCTAATCCCATACGATGATAACCTTGTGGGGATATTCAACCCGGTTATAAAATTGTTTACGCCTCCGAATTCTTCAAACATGTCCCAAATGGTGTTAACTTTTTGCTTTAAAAAGGATTTCCTTTTCATGAATTCAAGAAAGGCAGGAAGTAAAATAGCATTGGCTTTGCCATGAGGAATACCATGAAAAACAGTTAGCGGATAAGCCATAATATGGAGCAGAATCGTACTGGCATGTGTGATGGATATACCAGCCTGCATAGAAGCATATGCCAGCTTGTTCATTGCGACCTTATCTTTTTGAGATGCACGGGTAAGGTTTTCCAATACTGTTTTAACAGCCTCAATTGCAAACAAATCGTTCATCGGGAAGGTTTGCAGCGAAAGATAGGCTTCAATGGCATGGGTTAATGCATCAACACCGGTATTAATTGCCACGTGCTCAGGCATGGAGTAGGATAATTCCGGATCGATAATGGAAAATTTGGGGAAAATGCCGGGCTTTGAGAAGCACACTTTTTTACCTTTTTCCATATCAGTAAAAATCGCGTAGGGGGTGACTTCACTTCCAGTGCCTGATGTTGTTGGTAAACAAACAACAGGAAGCGGGTCTTTTGACAAATCATCTCCTTCAAAAAAATCATTAACATTTACTTCGTTAGTTGCAAACGCCGCAATTCCTTTGGCGGCATCCATTGGAGAGCCCCCTCCAATACCCAGTATCAATTGCGCATTGCTTTCCTTTGCGATTTTTGTTCCTTTTATTAGGGTACGGAAAGACGGATTTTCCTCAACTTCATCAAAAATCTCAATTCGAAAATCCTTTAGCCGGTTTAGCACAGCACCCTGTGCCCCGCTTTTTTCAAATACATTTTTATCGGTTACGATCAGGATATTATCTGTCCCTTTATCAATTAGCCGGTTTAGTTCCTTAACTTTCCCGCACCCAAATATTATTTCAGTGGGTAAATAATAATTGAAATTCATGGCATCTTACATTTATGGATAAAAGTAGTTAATCTTTTTCCTAAGCGAAACGCTGTGTCTTCACTGTGATACTCATTGTAATAACTGTTTCACAAAGCTACACAAAGAAGGCACAAAGCTACACAAAGTGTAAATCTGCAAATATCAAGCCTGCACAATTCATAAAATCTCTCGCAAAGCCAGTAGAGTAGAGTGAAAGGAAGAGCGGTAATGGGTAAACCTCAATTTCAGGCCTCTTCCTTTCAACCCCCTCATCAAACC
>JABMQA010000970.1 GCA_013203545.1 Bacteroidota bacterium | reverse complement strand
TCTCAATACCATCGACCTTTACAAACAGGGAAACGATATGAAGCAGTCACTTAAATATTCAAGCCTGAGCATACCGCTTACCGGCCACCTGAAATACGATTTCAACGGAAAAACATTTCTTGATGTCAGGGCAGGGATTGTTACCAACTTTAACTTTTCAGGAACAATGAAACAGGAAAGCGGTACCGCTACCTACAAGGGTTATTACGAAGTGATTTATGGCGACAACACCGTAGGAAAGTATTTATTAGAAGATATCCCTGTATACGGATTTACAACAGATGAGCAAATTGGGCTTGCCGCCGATGAATCGAAAATTGACCTGAATGGTGTTTCGTTTTCAGGTGTTTTCGGTTTTACGATATCAACGCTTTTAACGACCACGATTCCGCTTTACCTGGATATCGGACCATATATCAATTTTGGGCTGAGCCCTGCCATCGCCACACAATCAAATGGCAACGGTTTTATCCTTGATGATGCCGGACAGGCCGGAAATGTATTTAATCGCGGCGTGAAGGGAAAGGTACATACGGTGGGATTTACGATTGGGTTCAGGTGGTACGATAAGGATCCGGGACTGAAGAACAGGGTAAGGTTTTAAAATTGAAAACAACATAACATGAAAAAAATATTCTATATCCGCAATTTGATTTTTTTCGCAACTGCCGTATTCTTTTCATCTGGAATTTTTGCACAGAATGAAACCATCGGGTTCGAATACACAAAGCGATGCCAATATGAGGTGGTCATTCAAAACACGAGCGATGTAGGCCACTATTCCGCTTACCTCTGGAAAGTGATCATCGATGGCCATATCGACGAAACATTCACTTCACCATTTGTTCATCCTGTTTTTTCGTTTGATGATCCTTCAAGCAACATTCAAATCAGGCTAATTGCTTACAGAAAGAACAATGCCGGAACCGACAGCCTGACACGATCCATTGAATTAATTATCCCACCAACCATTGAAATTTCAGGTTCCAATACCGTTATTTGCAGTCGCGAAGAAAATGTGCTCTTCGAAACCAAATATCTCGATGGATATGAATATATATGGACAGTTTCGCCTGGCGAATATCTCGACAGCAAAATATCAGACGCCCCAAACAGGCTGGTAACCAACTGGAAATCCGTTACTACTACCACGGAAATCGAAATTATGCTGGCATTAACAAATACATCAACCGATGACCTGTGCAGCTATGAAATTGTTAAAAAGGTTTTGCTGATCCCTGTAAGTGTTCCTGCTATCCAGGATCAACAGCTTGTAAGAAAAGCGCCGGCAAGCAATATACTGCTTAGTCTGAACGGAAGTAACAATTCGCTTTTGTACCGCTGGGGTTACAGTTCCACCCTGATAAAAACAGATACGCTGGCCTGGTGTGCATATGAATCTATCGATCCCGGTACGGAATATTGGGCTGTTATCGTCGACAGAACATACAGCTCGTGTACCTCCGATACCCTGAAATATCAGCCTGATGGATCGAAGAATTTTGATTTGAATTCGGGAAACGGATCTCAAGAACCGGATGTTTTACTCTATCCCAATCCTGCACACAGGCATCTTACGCTTGAAATTCCGGATGCGGATTTTAATGAGGCACTAATAACAGTAATGGACCATACGGGCAGGAAAATCAAAACACCTGCCATCGAAACCGTCAGTCAAAATATTTTCATGGTTACATTCCCCGATCACCTTACAGGCCTGTTCTTCTTCGAAATCATACTTGACGGGAATACAAGAGTTATTAAAAAAGTAATCGTACGCTAAAACCCAATAGAATGGCTTTAATAAGCAAACATACCACCTGTTTGAAATGGAATCCCGGATTATTTCTAATCCTGTTTTTTACAGCGCCGTATTCCATCTTTGCCCAGCAGATCCACACCCCTGATCATGTTGTTTACAATCAGCTCACCAATTTCCTGATTGAATATGAAAACATGATCAATGAAGAGGATGCCTTTGATGAAAGCGGTTTAAGTTATGTCCTCGGGAATTATTTCTACAACGAAAAGGTTGAATTGTTCAACGATCTTGACAAGGGCAAAGCATACCTTACCTGGAACGAATACCGGAACAAAGCGTTACAGATGTCAGCGGACTGTTACATGGATTTCAGGTATTATGACCTGAAAATTTCCAAAAGAAATCATTACAGGTATTTCGATATCATTCAGGCCAACCTGGTAAAGGAAATAAAATATGCCTGTGGCAACTCGGATACGCTTAAGGTCAAAAGATTAAATGTTGATATTACGCTGATCTATTACAAATACCGTGTTGACGATACCTTCCCAAGATTCCGTATCCTTAGAATGGATTTGGAAGGGCAGTCGTTTAAGCCCGACTCCTGGTACCAGTGCCGGATTCCCGATGAACTCTGGGTAAATATTTCGCCCCTTTACAATATACCCATCCTGAAGCAATCCGGAATTGAACTGGACAGGGAGTCGCAATGGGGATACCAGGCCGGTATCGGGACAAATTGGTTGATTACAGGCGGACTTAATGATATCCTGGTCTTCAGCGGTGGCATCGGTTATACCAAAACCTCCTCCGTGTTTAAGCTCAATTATTACGAAGCGGTGATCCATAACGATGTGGATAAGGATGGGGATACCTACGACCGGGAAATTTACGGAAAGGATCTCAAACAAACGCTAAACTATTCCACTGTGGATATCCCATTGATGTTGTCATGGAGGCATTTGATGGGTAAAAACTGGCA
Source organism: Bacteroidota bacterium (assembly GCA_013203545.1). Lineage (GTDB taxonomy): Bacteria > Bacteroidota > Bacteroidia > Bacteroidales > 4484-276 > JABMQA01. Next base: position 1,014 of record JABMQA010000970.1, on the reverse strand, counting down.
ACTGGCCTTATCAACGGGACTGCAGATGTCCTACCTAATTGATCAAAATTATAAAACAGATGGCGGTGAATTTGAATACCGGGGCCTGTATCACGACCTGTACGGGCAGGAATTTTATTTTTTCAATCTGCCCTCGTATGGATTTACCACATACCCTTCCAACAATACCTCCGGGAACGATCCCAAACTCAACGACTTTATATTTTCATGGCAATCGTCCATTCATGCAAGTTATAAAATAGCCAACTATTTCAACCTGTTTTTCGGACCATCTTTTTCATTGGGACTCAATAATCTTGTCGAAAACACACCGGATGATTATGTGGTATCAAAATACACAGGGGCAACCGATCCGTTGGTTAATCTTGCAGATGGTTTTAAAATGATGTCGGTAGGTTTTGAAGCAGGGCTAAGGTTTACCCTGAATGATATTTCACGACCCTTTATTAAAACCCTGAAATTCAAGGGCGACCAGCGTGATGCTCAAAAGATAAACCATAAGCAATATATTCAGGCCCTGTTTTCTGAGCCTGGTGATCCCGATTATCAGCAAGGTTCTCCCGGTAAATCTGAAAAACAAACAGAAAAAGTACATTTAAAAGGCATAACAAACAATTGCCTGACTGATCTGAGAACCAAACCATCCTTAAATGACATTCCATACGCAAACAGGGGTGTGTATGAAGTTCAAAACACACTTGGAAATGCCGGATCGAACAGCGCCATAAAAATGACCGGAAAATCCACATCTGATCCTAACGCCGTTTTATCCGGAAAAGGACTCTACCTGTATAAACCATATGGTTTCAATATTACCGATGGACCCTCAACACCCTACACCAAGCTTGGTGATTCCATTTACTACCTGCCAATTGGCAGCAGCGTGAATCAGTTGGATCTAATTCCGGTTCCACCGTTAAACATTTATATTTATAATGTCAACGACAAAACAACAGACAACCTGAGTTCGGACAGGGACAAGGTTTACAATAAATATTTTTCATTACATAATGC
>JABMQA010000969.1 GCA_013203545.1 Bacteroidota bacterium | reverse complement strand
GAAGAAATAAGCGGATACAAGCAATTTAGGCGCTGGCAGAAAATAAATACCGGTATGACGGACGAGACAGGACGGCTGCTCCCGCCCGATCACATCGATAAAGAGTATTACAGGTTTATTGAAAATTATCCACCTGATAATTTTTGGGGAGATTGGGATTACTTGGGCCCTTCTGATAATGGAACAGTTCCCGGTTATCCCGATGCAAAGCCCGGGTTGGGCCGTCTCTCCTGCATTGCTTTCCATCCCACCAACCCAAACATTATTTATGTGGGTGCCCCCGGTGGAGGTATCTGGAAAACGGTTTCGGGTGGCAATCAATGGCAGGTTATGAACCCAGACCAGTTTGCCCGGCTTGGCGTTTCTTCGATAGCCATCAATCCTGAAAATGCCAACATTATTTACATCGGAACCGGCGACCGCGACAGCAACAGCACTCCCGGACGAGGTGTATTCAAATCCACTGATGGAGGAGTCTCCTGGACGCAGATTACCAACGGAATGGGAGACCGTGAGGTAAACAAGCTATTGATTAAACCGGGAGATCCCGAAACCCTGATTGCTGGCACCAATTATGGAATTTTTGTAACCACCGACGGAGGATTGATCTGGAATAGAAAAAACTATATTTGTGTCCATGACCTTTTGTTCAAGCCTGGAAACCCAGAATATATTTACGCATCCTCAGATGGGTGTTTTTTGAGATCTATCAATGGTGGAGATACCTGGAATAGCATAACTTCAGGATTAAGGTCCGCTGAACGTGGTGCAATTGGGGTAAGCCCTCAAAAACCCGAAAGAGTTTATTTTTTTACGGAGCGCGATGGCCGCTTTGAAGGTTTTTATGTTTCCAATAACAGCGGCGGTTCATTTAACCGAAAAGATGTTACGGCACATGAAGGGGAAAAACAGGGGTCTTATAATCTTGAAATTGGGGTTGACCCAAATAATGCAGATATCATTTACACAGGTATGGTTCACATTTACAGGTCACTGGATGGTGGTAATTCATTTTCAAAATTCACCACCGGATGGGAAACCCATGCCGACCAGCATGCATTTGAGTTTTCGCCCATCAACGATAAAATGTACATTGCCAACGATGGGGGTCTTTATTATCACAATGGTGATTCAGTTTTCGTGAATCTGAATGAGTCGATTGCTATTTCAGCCATTTACTACCTTGATGTAAGCACGGCTGATCCAACCAGGATAATCATGGGTTTGCAGGACTGCGGTTCAAGAATACTCTATGGAGGTAACAGTTGCCGGGTTTTAGGCTCTGATGGATTAAGCTGCCAGATGGATCCTGGTGATCATAATATTATGTATGGAACTGCACAGCACGGTCCTATACGGCGAATTAAAGTAATTGATCCGGATACGGACGAATATATTGTTGAAAAAATTGGCGGTAAAAAAAGTAATGGTATCATCGACTCAGCCGCATGGGAAATGCCGTTCACCATCGATCACTCGAACCATAACCGGATGTATGCCGGTTTCAAGGATGTTTGGAGAAGCACGAATATAAAAGCGAGCCCTGCAAACGATGTTACCTGGGAAAATATCTCGGCCGGAAAAATTGACAATGTCCAACATATCAGGTATGTTGAGCAATCACCTGCCAATTCCAACATTCTTTATATCTCAAAAAATTCAGCCCCTTCTCCCGGAAAGATGTATCGAAGCATAACTGTGAACAGTACCAATCCGATATGGTACGAACTTTACCCGCCTGTAACGGGTGAAATCGAATGGATTGAAGCACATCCCACGCGGTCGGATGAAGTATATATTGTTGCAAACAGAAGGATTTTTAAATCAACCACAACGGGTGCGCTCTGGCTTAATATTACAGGAAATCTTCCAAATATCCCTTTGAGAAGTATCGCCATCCTTGCCAATGGAGCCGATGATTGCATTTTTGTTGGAACGGCTGCCGGGGTGTATTACAAATACAATTCGATGACGGAGTGGCGACTTTTTAAAAACAATCTTCCATTGGTTGATGTGAGGGCGATGAAAATTGTACAGTCGGGAGGAACTAAAGCCTTATTTGCAGCAACTTATGGGAGAGGTATATGGAAAACCAGCATTCCTGACAACTACCACCCCAACCTGACTGTTTTCACAGGAGCCGTTAATAATAGTGGTAATGACCTCGAAATTATTGCAGGTGTTTTAAATGATGAAAGCCAAACCATCGCCGAAAACTTTTCCGTTGGGTATTATTTGTCCACCAACGAGATTATATCCAGGTCGGATTATCTCATTGGGGAGGAGCTTGTCCCGATACTGTATTCCGGTGTTTATCTCTCCTCCAACCTACAAATCAATATGGCCTACCTGCCAAAGGAAATATCAAAAGGAACCTACTATGCAGGTGCCATCGTAGATTATTCCGATCAGGTGCCCGAAACTGATGAATACGATAATATCTGGCATTCGGGCGAAACGGTCGAAATTCATGTTCCCTACCAACCGCAAAGCATACAGGCCACAGATGGGGACCTTCCTTATGTTACCGTTACCTGGGAGCCACCTCCAAACCTGTTAGGCTATGTTTATTACCGTGTTTACCGTGCAAAAACCAACAACACCGGTTACGCCGACAGGCTTGGAGATGCCTGGCAACCTGGATTAATTTTTCACGATTATACGGCTGATGGAGGTACGAATTATTATTATTGGGTAAAAGCATGTTACAATCCCGATGGCTTCCGACCGGGAGCTCTTGGCAGCAAAGACGCGGGATGGGCAAAGCTTTCACCTCCCATAGATGTGCAGGCTTCGCAGGGAACTTATGAAAGCAGGATAAAAATTACCTGGGAAGCAGTTCCGGCTTCCACACATTTCAGGGTTTACAGAAATATGGTTAATGATTTGGAAACCGCAGAGTCACTCACCTGGAATTGGTCAAGTGTTTGTTATTACAACGACAACACGGCTCAACCAGGGCAGCAATATTACTATTGGGTAAGGTCGGCACGTAGCCCAACAGGATACCGTGCTTCACCCGGCTACAGTGAGATTGCCTCAGGATACCGGGCGTGGGCCGATGCTCCGGATGCCACAGCCACCAAAGGAACTTTCGATTCTAAGATTGATATTACATGGAATGCAGTTCCCGGTGCAACCTATTACCGTGTTTACAGAAACGATGAGAACAGTCCTTCAGGGGCAAGTCCGGTCACCGACTGGCAGACCGGACTTTCCTATAGCGATTTTACAGCAACACAAGGCGAATATTATTACTATTGGGTAAAAGCGGCAAACAATCCGTCAGGTACGCTTCCAACAGGTTTTGGTGAGGGTGATGTGGGCTGGCGCAGGCTTTCTGCTCCACCAAACCTGATTGCCTCCGACGGGGAGTATGAGGAATATGTTTATCTCGTCTGGTCCACACCACCTTATGCAAATTCTTACGTGATATACCGCAGCGAATATTCAGGATACGGATATGCTGAGGAAATCGCTTCCGGAATAACAGGATGGGAATATTACGATGATGATGTAGAACGCGGGAAAACATATTATTACTGGGTAAAGGCTACAAAAAATTCAAACAACGACTTTTTAAGTGATTTCAGCCCCGAAGATTCAGGGTGGGAAAAACTACTACCATCCATTGTTACAGCCACAAAAGGAGTTTACCCATGGCGGGTAAATATCGATTGGACACCTGTGGAAGGCGCTTATCTATACAAGGTTTCTTTTGCTCCGGTAGCATACCCGCAGAATGTTTCGGTAATAATGGATTGGAATTCTCAACCTCTCTTTCATTTAGAACAAGGCTTAGAGGGCCAGTACACGCCATATTTCTTTACCGTTGAGGCCTCCCGTGATTATTCCTACGAAAACCCCAGTGAAGGAATCGATATCGGTTTTTCCGGTGAATGTGGCAACCTGGCCGATGTAGCTGAATACCGGCAATCGGAAATGAACGGCACCTCCCTTACCATCAACCACAGGATTATCAACAACGGAGCGTGGCCAACCAACGAAAACGCAAGAATTGTTTATCACATAAAACCCTATCCAGGTGGAGATGACAATTTCGAAGTTGGCGATGCATGGGTTTCCGCCTTAGGTGTTGGCCAATATGCGAACATCAGCCACAGCTTTAATCTTTTGAATTGCACCGAAAATGTTCCCATTGGGGAATATACCATCGTCTATCAGCTAAATGTGGATGAGGATGTGTGTGAAAACGATGAAACCGACAATTTCATCGAATGGTCTGACATGACTTTTGAATATACGAACGCAATGTATGGAATTTACACCATTGGCGGAGATGAGCCTGATTATGAAAATTTCAACGATGCAGTTGCTGATATAACCACACGGGGAATAAGCGACTCGGTGACATTTTACGTAAGGCCGGGCATATATAGTGAGCAGATTACCATTTCATCTATCGATGGTACTTCCGAATCCAAATGGATCACTTTCATGGGTGATCCCTCCAGGTCAGACACTGCTGTGATCACCTACACAGATAATGAAGACAATTATGTGATCAATCTTCAGGGTGCAACATATATCAATATTCAAAACCTGAAACTCATTTCTGAGGGCTACTCCAATTATGAATCGACATATGGGCGGGTGATCACCCTATCCGATTGTTACTACATCAACATCCGCAACAACAGGATCATTGGTGTAAACGACCCGGTTTACCTTTCTGATGAAAATGCGGTGATATTTGCCCAAAACAGCCTCAATCAATTTGTTACATTCAATGGCAATGAAATTGAAAAAGGCTCCTACGGAATCTTTTTTATAGGATATGGCCTGGGTGATGACCTGATTCTTGGAACCAATATTTCGAATAAT